>CAYPUM010000050.1:0-13692 GCA_964413545.1 uncultured Roseibacillus sp.
TCCTTTTTTTGCGGCCGCTGGAGGAGGCCGGTCTGGACCGCTACATGGTGAGCGGCTCGATCGCGGCGATCGAGTATGGAGAACCGAGAGCCACGCTCGACGTCGACGTGGCGATCCGGGTGGCGGAGGCCTCGGCGGCGTCCTTTCGGGAGATCTTCCCTGCCCCCGACTACGATTGTCCTCCGGTTGAGATCCTGCAACTCGAAGCGAAACGGCCCGCGCGGGGACACTTCAACGTGATCCACGTCGGGAGTGGATTGAAGGCCGACTTCTACCCCTCGCAATCGCATCCCTACTTTGAATGGGCCATGAGCAACCGTCGCCGCCTCACAATTGGAGAAGGAGCGTTCTGGTTTGCTCCGCCCGAGTACGTGATCCTCTGGAAGTTGGAGTTCTACCGCGAGGGCAAAGAGGACAAGCACCTCCGCGATGTCCGCGGGATGATGGCCGTTTCCGGAGGTGCGATGGATCGCGACCTGCTTGAACGGGCCGTGTGCGAACTGCGCTTGGAAACCGAGTGGAAGGCGGCTCAAGCCTAATGAGGTTTGCCTCGCTGGCCGATCCTTTCGGCGCCGAAGTAGGGGACGAGGGGGGCGGGGATCCTGATGGCGCCGTCGGGCTCCTGGTGTTGTTCGAGGAGGGCGACGTAGAGGCGGGGGAGGGCGGTGCCGGAGCCGTTGAGGGTGTGGCAGAAGCGGTTGTCGCCCCGGGCGTCCTTGAAGCGGAGTTTCATACGGCGCGCCTGGTAGTCGGTGAAGCACGAGCAGCTCGACACCTCGAGGTACTGCCCCTGCCCCGGCGCCCAGACTTCAAGGTCGTAGGTTTTGGCGGCGGAGAACCCGAGGTCGCCGGTGCAGAGCTCGATGACCCGGTAGTGGAGGTCGAGCGACTGCAGGACGGCCTCGGCGTGGGCGGTGAGTTCCTCGAGGGCCTCGAACGACCGGTCCGGGTGGACGATCTGCACGAGTTCCACCTTGGCGAACTGGTGGATGCGGATGATGCCGCGGGTCTCGCGCCCCGCGCTCCCGGCCTCGCGCCGGAAGCAGGGGGTGTGGGCGGTGAGCCGGATGGGAAGAGCGTCCTCGGCAAGGAGGGTCTCGCGATAGAGGTTGGTCACCGGGACTTCCGCGGTGGGCGCGAGGAAGAGCTGGCCGCTCTCTGTCCCGTACATGTCCTCCTCGAACTTCGGGAGCTGTCCGGTGCCTTCCATGCACTCCCGCTTCACGAGGTAGGGGACGTCGACCTCCTCGTAGCCGTGGTCGCGGGTCTGGACGTCCAGCAGGTATTGGATGAGAGCGCGCTGGAGCCGGGCTCCGGCGCCGCGATAGACCGGGAAGCCGCTTCCCGAGACGCGGGTTCCGTCTTCGAGGGAAATGAGCCCGTGTTGCTCGGCGAGCGCGAGGTGATCCCGGGGATCGGCGAGGGAGGGCCTTTCGCCCCAACTGCGGATTTCGGGATTGGCCGACTCGTCCGCGCCTTCGGGGCAGGCGTCGTGGGGAAGGTTGGGAATGTTGAGGAGGAGTTCCTTCTGGCGGGCTTCGGCTTGGGCCGAGGCGTCGTCGAGCATCTTGATTTCGACGCCGATCTTCTTGACTTCGGCTTCGATGGCGGAGCTGTCTTCACCCTTCGAGCGGAGGGCGCCGATCTCTTTCGAGACCTTCTTGCGCTGCGACTGGAGCCGTTGTTTTTCGGTCTCGGCCCGGCGGCGGGTTTCGTCACAGGCGAGCAACTCGTCAATCATTGCCTCGGACCCGTCGTGGCGGGTGGCGAGGCGGCGCTTGACGAGGTCCGGATCCTCACGGATGGCGCGAATGTCGAGCATGGGTCTGCGGGCCGGATCAGAACCGCGTCCGCACACAAATTCACGCGAAAAGTTCAAAAGGCCGCTTTCCGCGGGACAGAAAGACCTCACCCTCGTATCCGAAGCTTGCCGCGACGCCCGCCTCGAACCGGCGGGGAATGGGAAATCCCGGCGGCCCGGCCCCACACCCGGAGGAAAGCTCCCAAAGCATGGTTCGGACCGGCAGGGATCCGAATCGCAGGAGGAAAGGGGGATGTGGCGGGATTGCGCCGGGCAGGCCGGGATCGCGTTCCAGGTCTCACGGTTCCCATGCGGTCTGTTCGACCATGAGCGACTGACGGGACAGTTCGGCGTAGAGGCCGTCGCGGGCGAGAAGGGTTTCGTGGGTGCCCTCTTCGACGATCCGGCCGTGATCGAGGACGTAGATCCGGTCGGCATTGCGGATTGTCGAGAGACGGTGTGCGACGACGAACGCGCTGCGGTTCTTCATCAGGGCTTCGAGGGCTTCCTGGATGAGGCGCTCGGTCTCCGCGTCGACCGAGGCGGTGGCCTCGTCGAGGAGGAGGATGGGGGGATTCTTGAGGAGGGCGCGGGCGATCGAAAGGCGCTGTTTTTCGCCGCCGGAGAGCTTGACGCCCCGCTCTCCGACATTCGTGTCAAGGCCGCCCGGAAGTTCCCGCACGAACCCCTCCGCGCGGGCGGCCCGCAAGGCCGCCCATAATTCCGCCGTGGTGGCGTCCCGCTTGGCGAGACACAGGTTTTCGCGCACCGTGCCGTTGAAGAGGAAGGCTTCCTGCGTGACGTAGCCGAGCGCGGCGCGCAGGGAGGATTTGCGGATCCCCTGCAGCTCGTGCCCGTCGATCGTGATGGACCCCTCGTCGTACTCGTAGAACCGGCAGAGCAGATGGACGATGGTCGACTTGCCGGCGCCGGTCGGGCCGACCAGAGCGATCGTTTCTCCGGGGCGGGCCTCGAGCGTCACCCCGTGCAGCGTGGGCTGGTTGTCGTAGGAGAAGGAGACGTCCTTGAAGCGGACTTCGCCCCGGACCGGCCGGGGGAGCGGCGAGCCGTCCGAAGCATGCGGCTCGTCCTCCGCGTCGAGGATCTCGAAGACCCGGTCCGCCGCGGCTCGGGACGAAAGCGTCATCTGGTTGAGCTGGTGAAGCCGGCCCACCGGCTCATAGAAAAGCGAGAGCAGCAAAAAAAACATCGTGAGTTCGCCGATCTTCATATCGCCCTCGATGACGGCCATTCCGCCCATTCCAAGGACGAGGACGTATCCCACCATCCCGAGGAACGACATGCCGGGCGAGTAGAAGGCCCACCATTTCATGAGGCGGAGGGTGGCCCGGCGAAACGCCTCGGAATGGGCGTTGAACCGGGTGTGTTCCTCTTCTTCGGCGGTGTAGGACTTGATTTGGCGGATGCCCGCCACGTTGTCGTGCAGAAGGGCGTTCATGTCGCCGGCCGCCTCGCGCTGGGCCCGGTAGCGGTCCCGCGCGTCGTGCGTGTAGATCCATGCCCCGAGAGCAAGGAACGGAACCGGAAGGGTGGCCCACAATGCCACCTCGACGTTGGCAAGATACATCACCGTCCCCACCGCCACGAGCTGGATCACGGCGACCACGCCCAACTCGATGCCGTCGATCAGGACTCGCTCCATGGTGGTGACGTCCTCGGCCACCCGCGTCATGATGTCACCGGTCCGGCGCCCGTCGAACCAGCGGAGCGGGAGGCGCTGGAGTTTCGCGTAAAGCTCGGAGCGGATGTCGAAAATGACCTTTTGCTCGAAGTGGTTGTTCAGGAAGATGCGGGCGCAATTGAGGGCGTCCTTGAGAAAGAACCCCCCAAGGCCAAGCAGCACCCAGAGGGGAAATTGGTGGTGTTTGGAGGGGTTCGGGATGATCTCGTCGAGAACATGGCCGCTGATTTTCGGAAACACGATGACCGAGGCCGCCATCAGGGTGGCGCAGAGCAACTGGGCGCCCCCGAGGAGCGGGTAGCGCCGGAGGTAGGCCAGCACTCGCAGGACGGTCTTCATCAGTCCTCAGGAAATACGCCCCCGGCGAGGATTTTGTAAAGACAGGCGCGAAATTTCGTGTAATTTTATGATTGTCGCGGAAGGAGGGGCGCTTTTAGCTACTCACCACACCTGCAAGAACCTGAATCCCAAACGCATAAGAAAGCAATGGCCAACATTTTCGCGATTCTGACGGCCGTCATCCTGGCGATCGCGGGCTTCCTCGCCTTCCAAAACATGGGGAACTCTGACAGACCGGGAAGAGGGTACAAGGGCTGGATCAAAAAGCGGGAAAACGAACAGGCGGCCTTGGACCGCAAAGAGCGTGAACTGAAGAACACCAGGGAAACGCTCGCAACCACCGAGAGCAACCTCGAACAGGTCGAGGGAGAAAACGCGGAGCTCGACGCCGCGGTCCGGAAACAACTTGAAAAGAACGAGGAGATCACCGCTCGGAAGGACCAGAAAAAAGCCGAATCCCAAGCCAAGGCGGCGGAAGTCCGGTCCAAGGAAGAAGATCTTGCGCCGTTCGGGAACGTCGAACAGGTCGTCGCGGAGATCGAGCAGATGCGCACCGAGCTGGCGGAGCTTGAGACCGAGGTCGATGAGAAGGAAGCGAAGCAGGCGGAACTGCAATCGCGGATCGCCGCCACCACAAGATCCGCGGATGCGGTCCGGGGGCAGATCGACCTGCGAGTCAACAATCGATCGAATCCCGACCTGAGCACGACGGTTCGCAATGTCTACCCCAGCCTCGGGTTTGTGACACTTGCGGCGGGTGACAACGAGGGGGTGGTCAAGGGCTCGCCGCTTGAGGTGGTTCGGGACGGGGAAGTCATGGCGAAGCTGATCGTCACGACGGTCGAGGCGACCACGGCCGCTGCGGATGTCGTTCCGGGATCGGTGGCGGAGGGCCGGAGGGTGATAGCGGGCGACCGGGTCCGCGCGCCGAAGCAGGAGGAAACGGAGGAACCGGCTGGAGGCGCCACGGCAGCCGCGGACTGAACACCCTGAACGACACAATCCGATGAAAACAATCTTCTACATTCTCTCCGTTCTCGTGATTGCGGCGGCGGGCTACTTCACATGGTCCAACCAGAAGAAGATCGAACACCAGATCGGGGTGTTTGAACAGACGCGCCAGACCAAGGTCGACGTGCAGAACACGATCGCCGAGACCAACCAGAAGCTCGAAGACACGGAGGACGCCTTGGAGAAGGCCCGGACCCTGAAAGCGGAACTCGAAGCGAAGAAGAAGAACGAGGAAGCGAAATATGTCCAGCTTCAGAAGGAGTTGGAGGAATACGAAGCCGAAATCGAGACCCACGACGCCCGCCTCGCGCAGCTCCAGAAAGTGCAGGACGAGATCCAGCAGGTTCTGGACCAGATCGACATCCCATGGGCGCAGGTTCCCGGGGAGATCGAGAAACTCAAGGAGGAGCTGAAACAGAAACGCGACGATCGCGACCAGCTCGTCAAGCTCGTCGAGAAGCTTGGAGAGGAACTCGAAACCAAGCAGGACGAGCTGTCCCGGCTGGACGAGCGCCTCGGCGGCATAAGAGAGAAGATCATCCTGAATGCGAAGGAGGGAAAGATCACGGCGGTCAACATGGACTTCGGCTTCGTGGTGGTGAATCTCGGCGAGAAGAACTCCAACATCACGCCGCGATCGGATCTCCTCGTCATGCGGGGAGGGCGGTTGATCGCGAGGCTCGAACCGTCCTCGGTGGAGCCGATGCAGACGGTGTGCGACCTTGATCTCGACGACCTCACCCCGGGGGTGCGGATTCAACCGGGCGACCGCGTGATTTTGGAGGAGTCCTCCGGCGCATAGAAACAACTTGCGTCTTGCAGCGCTGCGGCGGAACGGTTAGGTAATGCCCATGAGGTTCGGCATTCTCGTTGTGGTTGTCGGATTGGTGAGCGGTTGTGCGACGCCTGAGAAGGAACCGCAGGGTCCTCCCGCAAGCGAATACAGCAGCATGCCGTGGAACACCCCCCGGCCCGGCGAAGGCCAGGGCATGCTTGGCGGGATCTTCGATCAGCAGCGGTGATAGGGGCCGCCCCGGCGGAGATCGCTGACGCGGTAGAGCTGTTCGAGCAACACCACGAGGGCCAGTTCGTGCTGCAGAGTGAGCGAGGATAGCGAGAGGACCAGGTCGCTCTCGCGCCGCAGGAGCGGTTCGTGGCCCATTGGCCCGCCGAGGAGAAAGGAGAGCGTCTTGACGGCGCCGTCTTGTTCGAGGGCGTCAATCCGTTCCGCCAGTTCGGCGGTGGTGAGCCGTTCCCCGCGCTCGTCGAGGGCGATCCGGCAGGTCCCCCTGCTGCGGTCGAGCAACTGCCGGCAACCGTCCTTTTCCCGGAGGTAGCAGATCTCGAAATCGCCGCGCCGCGCGAGTCGCGCCCGGTATTCGTCGACGGCGGCGGAGGCGTACCGCAGCCGGGGCTTGCCGATGGCGAAGATGCGGTATTTCAAGGGAGGCGTTCTTTGATATCGAGGAACTCAGGCAAGCTCCGGACAGACCGCAGATGCCGGGTCGAAAGGCGGCGCCGCGGTCCTCCGGCTGCATCCCGGCTCTTCATCCGTTTGTCCGGACGGCGGAGGATGGTTCTCCGGATTCATCGGAGCCTTTCTCCCAACCATGCGGCGAGTTCGGGGATGGGCAGACGTTCCTGCTGCATCGAGTCGCGGTCGCGCACCGTCACGGTGTCCTTCAGGGAGGGGCCCTTCTCGCCGAGGGTTTCGAAATCCACCGTGAAGCAGAACGGTGTGCCGATTTCGTCCTGGCGGCGGTAACGGCGCCCGACCGCGCCCGACTCGTCGTAGAAGACGTTCATCAGGGGGCGCAAAGAGGCCTCGATCTCCCTCGCGATGCGAACCTGGCCGGCGTTCTTCTTGAGGAGCGGGAAGACGGCGGCCTTGACCGGCGCGATCCGCGGCGAGAACCGCATCACGGTCCGGACCTCCGGCTTGCCCTTGGCGTCCGTGACCTCCTCCTCGTCGAAGGCTTCGCAGATCACGGCAAGGGCGGTGCGGTCGCATCCCGCGGAGGGCTCCACGACGTGCGGGATGAACTTCTCCTTGGTCTCCTCGTCGAAGTACTCGAGCGGCTTGCCGGAATGCTCCTGGTGCCTTGAGAGGTCGTAGTCGGTGCGGTAGGCCACCCCTTCGAGCTCCTGGCGCCCGAAGGGGAAGTCGTATTCGATGTCGTAGGTCTTCTTCGAGTAGTGGGCCCGTTCGTCGTCGGGGACGTCCAGGACGTGCAGTTTCTCGCGGGGAATGCCGATCTCCTCATAGAACCGGAGCCGCAGCTCGAGCCATTCGTCGGTCAGGCGCAGCGCGTCCTCCGGCCGGCAGAAATACTCGATCTCCATCTGCTCGAACTCCCGCGAGCGGAAGGTGAAATTGCGCGGGTTGATCTCGTTGCGGAACGCCTTCCCGATCTGCGCGATTCCGAACGGCAGTTTCTGCCGCGAGGTCTCGAGGACATTCTTGAACTGCGTGAAGATCGACTGCGCCGTCTCCGGCCGAAGATACGCCACCGCGTTCGGGTCGTCCTCCTCGGCGGAGGCCCCCACCGTGGTCTGAAACATGAGATTGAACTCCCGGGCCTCGGTGAGGTCGCACTCCGGCCCGTGGCCGGGCCGGCGGGACGGCTTCCGCGGGCATTCCACCCCGTCCAGATTGTCGGCCCGGAAGCGCGCCTTGCACGTCCGGCAGTCGATCATCGGATCCGAAAAGCCGCCCACGTGGCCCGAGGCCGTCAGGATCGCCTGGTGGGTGAGGATCGAGCCGTCGAGCCCCACGATGTCGTCCCGCTCCCGGACGTTTTTACGCCACCAGTAGTTCTTGAGGTTGCGCTTGATCTCCACCCCCATCGGCCCGTAGTCCCAGCACCCGTTCAGCCCCCCGTAGAGTTCCGCGGACTGGTAGATGAACCCCCGCCGCTTGCAGAGCGACACGATCTTCTCCATCCGCTCGGGGTTGGTGTGTTCCTTGTCGGCCATGGCGTCTTTGGTGGTTGATTCGACGGGGCGCGATGGAAGCGCCTCGGAGCCCGTTTGGCAAGTGATCTGGTGGCGGGTCCGGCCCCTCCCGGCCCGTTACGATGCGATGATCGGAATATTTCCCTGTCTCCTTTCAAACAAATCGTTGACTCGCGCGTCTTGCCAGCGAGGCTCCGGGACATAGCCCGAAAAGAGCCGCCGCCGGCTGGCGCCGCCGCCGGCCTGCAGATCAGACTCGAATCTCTTCGAGAGTGCAGCCAAGCATGTTTCGGATCCTGTGGAGATATAAAATCGAGTCAAGGGGAAAGTGTTGTCTCGCGCCGGAGAGATATGGAATGATCCCACCGTCTGCCGGACGCCCGAAGAAGCTTTCCAGGAAGTGCGCCGGCCAAACACCGAAACGTCCCCCGAGAAACCCCGCGGTTGCGGCTCCGCGAGGAGCGGCAACGGTGTTCGTTCCCATTTCCCGATCTTGGATGTTCGATCCGCAGCGGAGATCCAACATCGAAGAACGCGCCGAAGGGGCAAGACGGGGGCTCATCTTCCAGAGGGGCGATGCTGCCTTGCTGAGCAATGTCGTCTTGCACGAACTGGAGGAAGAACTGGAGCGACGCGGTCTGTCCTCGCACCATTGGAACGGCGGGAGGATGCCCGACACCGTGGCGGGCGGGAAGCCGCGGTGACCATGCCGCTAATCCCTACCCCTGCGGCGCCAGCCTCACAAGCTTGCCGTCGATGGTGGTGAAGTAAAGCGAACCCCGCGCCGCGATCAGGCTGTCAAAAACCGGCGGGGAGACGAGGTTGAGGCTCCACTTCCGGGCGCCGTCCTTGGCGGAAACTGCCAGCAGGATCCCGCCGTGCTTGCCTTCCCAGTGCTCGACCTGCGCTGCGCCGTCTCCTTGCTTTTTCTTCGTTTCGTCCATCACGTCCCGGACGCCCGCCACGTAGATCGTGTCGCCCGCCTTGCACATGGCGCGTGCCAGGATCGGGTAGGTCTGCGACCAGATGTATCCGGACGGCAAGTTGGCCTGCTCCTGTTGCGCTTGCTCTCCCTTCTTGCGCCGGACGCCGAGCTTGAGCTGACCGGCCTTGCCGGTGGAGGCGGCGAAAAGATGGAACTCGAGCGGCGTCGTCCAGCGCCAGTACTGCCGGCGGCGCCCGAAGCCGTAGACGTTCTCGTCGTCGAACACCATGATCTTGCCGGCCGGCGTGACCCGGCCCGCGGTCGGGTAACCGGCCCAGCCGCTGTAGAAGTCGCTACCATATATCCAGTAGGTGCGGTGCCAGCCGGTGTCGTCGAGGAAGCCGGTCGGCGAGAAGAGGTGGGCGCGGGCCGGATCCTGGTCGGGCGGCGGGGCGCCCTGGTCAGCTCTTCCGTTCCACGGCTTCGCCTTCAATGGCAGGCGTTTGCCGCCCGGGCTGAACGGCTGCGAGCGCATGTAAACGCAGCCGCCCTTGCAGCTCAGGATGTCGGGCTTGCCCACCGGCATGTTCAACCAGGCCACGTAGTCCTGGTGGTCCTTGCCGTCCGCTTTCTCGTGGCCGTCCATCAGCGTCTCGCCGAGGAGTTTTCCGGTCTCGGGATCGAGGCGCACCAGCCGCACCCCTTCATCGAGGAACATCGAGCGTCCCGCCGCGGCGAAGACGACCCCTTCGCGCACCAGCACGCTGCCATGCACCGGCCAGACGGATTCGAGTTGCTCGCAGGCCACCATCCGCTCGTCGAGCGGCGCGGCGCGGAACCTCCACACCAGCGCACCGTCTTCTGCGCGCAAGCAGTAAATGTGGCCATCGCGGCAGCCGAACAGGATGAGGTTTCCGTGAATGGTCGGAGGGGAATCAACACGCCCTCCGGCCGTGAAGGACCAGCGTTGCTCCCCGTTCCCCGCCTCGAATGCCAGCACGCGATGGGCGTCTGCCTGAGCGGTGAACAGCAAGCCGCCGCCCGCCACCGGAGCGGTCAGTTTGCCGCCAAGATCGATTGAATAGGCTTCCCCGAACTTCCCGGAGAGGGCCACTTCGGTGGAACCACTGCGTTCATTGTCGTGCCGGTAGGTCGGCCAATCCGCCTCGTCGCCGGCAATCGCACCCGCCTTCGTCCCGAAGGCCGGCCCCATTTCAAACCGCTCCGGCAAGGTGGCAGGAAGCCGGGCGGTCTTCTTCGCAGGGGCGAGGGCGTTGAACCCGTCCATCTTCGCCTCGAGGTAGCACGCGCATGGATGCTGGGGGGCATAGACGAGGCCGTTGCATGGGACGATGCCATACAGGCAGGCGCCGCGCACCCAGTGGTTCATCTCCCAGTGCTCGTTGCGGAAGTCGATGAACTCGATCCCGGCCCGGCTCGTCAGCAGCCACCTTTCGGTCGCCTTGGCGCGGTGGCAGCGGTGGTGGAAGAAGTAAATGTCGCGGTCCGGCGGGAACTTCACCTTTTCCTCGCCGGTCATGAGGTCGAGCCCGTAGGTGCTGCCCGGCTTCGCCCCGTCGCGGGTGTCGCCGAACCACACCATGTTGTCGATGACGAACACATCCTCCGCCGAGCGGTAACCGCTGTCCGGGTGGTGCGCGGTCCACATCGGCTTTCCGCTGCTGGCGTCCAATGCGGTGAGCGTGTCCCGCGCCCCCTTCGTCGACCACCCCCCGCCGATGCCCCCCTCGCCACCCGCAATCAAGATCACCTTCGGCGTCGCCACCAGCAGGGGAACATACTGGGACGGATACCTGGACGGCCGCGGGACCGCTTCGGAATGCCACCTGGTCTTCCCCGTGGCGCTGTCGAGACAGGCCACCTTGTCGTTTTCGAAGAAGTAGACGCACTCGTCCAGGACGGTCAGCGTTCCCGGGACCACCCGGCGCGGCTCCCTCCAGAGCACTTCGCCACTCCCGGCCCGCACCGCCATCAGCGTCCGCTCGCCCTCGGCAAACCACGGTCCGCTTCCGGAGTGGGAACCGCACACAACGTAGAGGATTCCGGAGGCCAGCAGGATTTCAGTGGCGCCCTCCGTGCCCTTGTATTCGCGGAGCGTCTTGCCGGCGGCGGCATCGAGTTGAGACAGGGGCGCCGCCAAACCCAGCGTGGCGTACACCTTGCCGTCCTTCGCCACAAGCCGCCGGGGCAGCGTGGCCGGGCCCGATTTGAGCCCGAACAAATGGCTGTGCCAGGTCGCAATCTCGCGCCGCCAGAGCAGCTTGCCGTTGAAGGCATCGCGCGCCGTGAGAGACCACTTCGGAGGGGTCAGGATCGACCAGAGCGGACCTTCATCGATGATGGTGAAGATCCGCCCCCCGGCACTCACCACCGCGCTGACCGAGGACATTTTGTCGTGGTGCCGGCCGTATTTCGGGCCCGCCACCCACTGCATGCGGCGCGGGGGGGCCACTTCCATGTCGCTCGAAACCGCGTTGTTGTCGGGTCCGTACAGGTAGTGCGTCCACTCGTCGATCGTTTCCGGGACCGGCTTGACGGTTCGCTTTCCGTTGACGCACGCCACGCCGCGCGGCGCGAGCACCCGGTCGGCCTCTGCCGGGCTGAACGGCATGTCGCCCCCCCGCACCACCAGCAGGTTCACGCTGTTGTCGATGTAGGGAAGCCGGCCGCCCATACGATCCACGCTGACCGGTCCGGCCAGTCCGCGCTTCGTGAGCTGGTCGCGCAGGCCTGCCAGTTTGGAGGAATCGTCGGTCAGTCCGTGCACGAGGAACGGGCCCGCCTCGGCAAAGCCGGTGAGCAGCTCTTCCTCGAGGCCGCCCGCCACCACCACGAGGCCGCCGGTGATCCCGGTTTCGCTCAGAATCTGTTCGGCGGATTGACTGTGGACATCCGCGAGCAGGCAAAGGCTCACCAGTGAGACGAGGAAAGAACTGCTTCTCAACATGCGGATTTCTACCATTCTCCGCCGGCGCGTCTTGCAGGGGGAAGCGGTGGAGCCGAAATGAGTCCCACTGCCGCCGGGACGACCTTGTGCCGGCAAGGCGACGCTTCAGGGTGCGAGGCGCGGGTTGTTGCTTATGGCGAGGAAGAAGAAGAGGAAGGACTCGAAGGTGGGTGATGCATTGTCAGCAGGAGGGGGAATGATCCCCCATCACGGCCTGCGGAACGTGAGGCTCGAGCAAGGCCATGTTTCATGGTACGGTTCAGGCAATGGTGACGGGTTGAAGGCCGGATTGTTTCACGAGGTCGAGGAGCTTGGCTTCATCCACCTCGACCCCGAGGCCGGGTCCGGTGGGGCAGGCCATCCGTCCGCCTTCGTCGGAGATGGGCTTTTCGAGGATGGACGCGGTGAGGAACTGGAGGCCGTTGAGGGCGGCGGGCCTCTTCAGGCCGAAGGCGGTGTAGAGGTGGAGGGTGGCGGCGAGGGAGAGGTCGGGGTCGGTCAGGCCGCTTCCCAACCACATGAGGTTGTTCTTCCTGATGATTTCGATCTGGCGTTTGTTGCTGGTGAGGCCCCCGCAGCGGGCGGGTTTGCAGGCGATGCCGTCCAGCATGTCGAGGGCGATGAATTCCTCGAGGTCCCGGGGGGAGATGACCCCTTCGTCCATCAAGATGGGCAGGGCGCCTTGCCTTTTCAGGGCCTGATAGCCACGGATGCGGTTCGGGCGGACCGGGGCCTCGAGGACATCGACGCCGGCATCGGCGAGCCGGGGGGCGGCCTTCAGGGCGGTTTCGGGGTCATAGCCGCAATTGGCATCGGACCAGAGGAAGCCGTCGGGTGCGGCCTTGCGAGCCGCCTTGGCCAGAGCGACGTCGAAACCGGGATCGGGGGCGACCTTGATATTGAAGTTCCGGTAACCGCGATTCATCCCTTCGGCGGCCACCTTTTCGACGTCTTCGATCTTTTTGACATTGAGGGTCCAACTGAGGGTGAGGGGGCCGCCGGGTTTCATGCCCCAGAGGTCGGTGATCGACCTGCCTTCGACGCGGCCCCGGAGGTCCCAGAGAGCGATATCAAGTCCGGCGCGGGTGATGGGCATGGAGGTGCTGAATCCGGGGGCGATGGCCTCGTTCATCCGCATGTGGGCGCCGTCGATATCGGCCGCGTCGTGGCCGATGAGGGCGGGAGCGAAATACTCCTTGAGGGCGACGGTGGCGGTCTCGAGAGTTTCGTCGCTCCATTTGGCGATGGGGACGGACTGGCCCCAGCCAACCCCGTCGGCGGAGGTGATTTTGACGGTGATGCAGGCGCGGCCGGTGGAGCCGCCCGGGCCGGCGAAAAACTTGAAGTACCCGCTCATGGGATAGCGGGAGGGATAGAGGTCGATGCGTTTGATTTTCCCGAGGGATTTCATGGGTTTCTTTCCCGCGCTGACGAGGGGTGACCCGGCGGCAAGGCCGGCGGCGGTGAGTTGGATGAAGTGGCGGCGGTTCACGAGAGGCCGGGTCCTGTTTTCCCGACGCACGGGACTTCCCTCAGAGCGCATAGGGCTTGCGCATGGGGACGTTGATCAGTTTTTCAACCTCGCTGTCGCCAATGGGAGCTTCCTTCCCGGGGTCCCACTTGATCTTGCGGCCGTCGAGTTTCATCGAGATGTGGTGGAGGACACAGACGGTGTTCGAGCGGTGTCCGACTTCGACCGGGCAGACGGGGTCGGCGCCGTCTCGGGCGGATGAAAGGAAATCCTCCATGTGGTTGCTGCTTTCGTAGAGCTTCACTTCCCCGTCAGCGGGCTTGCGGCGGAGGAGTTCAGGGTCGCTGCACTCCATGCCGCCGCGGCGGCAACAGGCCCACCCGTCTTCGGTGATGAACCTGACGCCCGGCTTGCCGTTCCTTGAGACCATGCGCACCCCGTTGCCGTAAAGGGCTTCGCCCTCGTAGGCAACGTGAACATTGAAGAGGCCGCGGTCGGGGAACTGCCCCCTGGCGCTGAC
>CAYPUM010000051.1:0-13554 GCA_964413545.1 uncultured Roseibacillus sp.
GGGCCACAATCGAATTCGGAGAACGGGTTCTGTAAATGGCACATTGTCAGATGCTTACCAGAATGGTTCGGGTATCCTGATGGTCTGGGGCTGTCGTACAGTTTCCTGATCTTCCGCTCTTCCTTACAATCCTGATATAGCCGTTTAGGATCTGTGATGGGTGAAGATGGTTAAAGACTTGGAAGAGCGAAGGAGGCAGAATTCTATTGCCGCTCGGAAGTGTTCTTGGTAACATGCATCGGAAGAACACTGAAAATGTAACCAATCGGGCCTCATGGGCGGAGGATTTGGCGGCTTCGCGCGATGTCACCGAGCGGCAGAAGCAGTCCTACGGGTTCCTCTTGGCGTGGTTTGAATCTTGGCGGCTGCGGATGCGGATGAGACCCTGCCGGGAGGCGGCGGTGGCGTTTTGGCGGAGGCAGGTTCTGGCCAAGGCGCGCAAGGAGTGGCAGTTGGACCACCTGTCCCGAGATCCGGAGAGTGGTGTGGAGCGGCGGCATCACATGCTGGAGAGGACCTATGCCGAAGCGGTGACCCGGGCCGCCCGGCAGGCGGGTATCCCGAAACGGGTCACGACCCACGCCCTGCGTCACACTTTCGCGACCCGGTTGCTTGAAGGTGGGACCGATCTCAGGACGATCCAGAAATTGCTCGGGCATGCGGACGTGACCACAACCGAGATTTACACCCACGTGGCGCAAAACGTCAACGGACGTGGCGTGCGAAGCCCTGCCGATGATTTGTGACCCGGAGCGAACTCGCCGCGAAGCTCATCGGACCGGCACGGTAACCAGCTTCCAAGGCGGATACGATCCGCGCACGCTGCCGCCCTTGATCGTGGGTCTCATTTTTGGAACCCGACCTTCCGAACGGGGGAGCAGGGAAGAACGACGCCGGGACGCGGCATATTCTCTGATTGCCTCAAGCGCTATCAGGCCCTCGGGCGGGAGGCAAGGAAATGCGGGGCGGGTGGGAGATCGTGACCCAAAGTATACTGCGGCCCCGCCCGGGCGGATCAGGCCGGAGGGAAGTCCCACAATCGCTCAATCCCATAACCTTACGGGTGCACAGGGCAGAGGCCGGTTGCCTTCCCGAATCGCATGGACGGTGCACACGGAAAGCCTTTTGCGCGACTTTCCCTCGATGCGACCCATTGATCGTCAGAGAGCCACTGGTCGGAATCGAACCGACGGCCTGATCATTACGAATGACCTGCTCTACCGCTGAGCTACAGTGGCTTGTGTGGGTTTCTCACCCTCGTTGCGTGAGCGGCGGCTGTGGGCGCTCGCGTGCCCGGCCGGGTGAGGCGGCCTGACGCTCGCGGCGGTGATTCCGCCTGCCACGCGTGGGAGGTCCGTGTACCCCGTCGGGGCTCCTTCCGCAAGCCAAACCTTGACGGACCCGCCGGCGGGTCAGGGTCAGGACTCGCCGCAATCCGCCCCGGGGAAGAAGATGGCCGCAGCGGCCGGAGATTCATGGCAGCCAGGCGGCGGCGCCTCCCCGCGCCTTGGCGGCGGACCCGTCGTCGGGTCGAGAACCTGACGGGAGCCTTGCAGGTTGGAAACCTGCGCTGCCCTGCGCCCCGGTTCCGTCTCGAATCGGGTCGCATTTTCCGGGCGGGGCGCTTAAAGGGGGCCCGCGCACGATGGCGGACGAGGCGGAGCAACAGGTCCAGGAACGCGCCGAGCACTTCATCCCGTATTTGCGGGACGACATTATCGCGATGTGTCTTGACGAGGGCCGCCTCGATGCGGCCGGAGCGGAGTCCTTCCGGTCCGTCTGCTCGCACCTTGTCGATTACCTCCACTGCCGGTTCCTGAGCGACATCGACGCCGTCAAGCGGCACTACGCCCCTTTCGACCCGGATCGCGAGACGGTCCTGCGCGATCGCGGCGCGGATTCCCTGGCGCACAGTGAAGAGGAGTTGGTCCGGCTCTTCCGGCGGCTCGCGGAGGACGCCAACTACTTCGAGATCGACCGCGCCTATATCGAGAAGTGCTTCGACGAGGTGACCCTGATCAAGCTGCGGACCCGGGTTGATCTGGGGGACTTCGACCGCGTGGCGTGCTTCGCCCGCGGCGACGTCTACAAGACGGTGCCGGTGCGCCGGTTCTTCCGCACCCGTCCCCACCGCGTGGACGTCCTGCAACGGGTTCTCCTCTTTCTCAAGTATAAGGAGGCCGAACACTTCCAGCGGGCCGGCAAGAAGCTCCGTCCGGGGATCGCCCCCGGCAAGATCTACGTCTACTCCCCATGGCGAGATGGCTCTTCCGAAGGCTCCATCCGTCACCCACCAGCCAAACGCCCTGCTTCCGGCCCGTCGCTCAATGCCGCCGGGGACGGCGACGTCCGGCAATCCTTCTGACGCGGCTTCTCTGTGACGACTCAGAACCCCTTCACGATGGCCTCCACCAGGCCCGGGATGTCGTGCCGGGTCGCCTCGATCTCCGGCGGATGCCCGTGGGCGCGGAGCGCCTCCGATGTGATCGGCCCGATGCTGGCGGCGCGGCAGCCCTCCGGCCACGGCAGACCGAGCCGGAAAAAGTTCTCCACCGTCGAACTGCTGGTGAACGTCACGAGGTCCGCCCCCTCGTCGCGAAGCAGCGCCGCCGCCCCGGTCGGATCGCGGGTCTCGGGCACGGTCCGGTACGCAATGCACTGGTCGACGATCGCCCCCTGGCGGGTCAGTTCCTCGAAGATCACGTCCCGTGTCTCGGCGGCCTTCACCCAGAGCACGGTCTGGTTTTCGATGTTCTGCTCCGCGAACGCCTCCACCAGTCCCTCCGCCACGTAGCGCTTCGGCATCAGATCGGTTCCGATCCGGTACTCCGCGATCATCTTCGCGGTCCCCGGCCCGATGGCCGCGATCCGCGCCCCGCCGAGGCTACGGGCATCGGGGTAGATCGAAAACAGGCCCTCGAAAAAGCGCCGCACCCCGTTCGGACTCGTGAAGACCAGCCAGTCGTAGCGATGACTGTCCCGCACCAGCTCCGCGAACCCCCGCTTGTCCTCCGGATCCTCGATCCGGATCGTCGGCAACTCGACGACCTCCGCCCCGAGGCCGCGGAGCGCCGCACTCAGTTCCCCCGCCTGCTCGCGGGTCCGCGTCACCACGACCCGCCTCCCGAACAGCGGGCGCGATTCGAACCACGCGATCTTCGCCCGCTCCCGGACCACCTCTCCGATCACCCCCACCGCCGGCGCCTTGATTCCCTCCTTCCCGGCGAGGTCCGCGATCGTGTCAAGGGTCCCCTCGACCGTCCGCTGCCGCCCGGTGGTCGCCCATTGCACCAGCGCCACCGGGGTCTTCGGATCGGCGCCGTTCCGCAGGAACTCGTCCGTGATCTCGCGCAGGCGCGACATGCCCATCAGGAAGACCTTCGTCCCGTCCGCCCGGGCCAGCTTCCCGTAGTCGAGGCTCCCGCCCACCTTGCCCGGGTCCTCATGACCCGTGAAGATCGTCAACTGCGAGCCGTAAGCACGGTGCGTGACCGGGATCCCGGCGTAGGCCGCCCCCCCGACGGCCGACGAGATCCCCGGCACGATCTCGAACGGAACCCCCGCCGCCGCCAGCGCCGCCGCCTCCTCGCCGCCCCGGCCGAAGATCAGCGGATCGCCCCCCTTCAGGCGCACCACCCGCCGCCCCTCCCGCCCCTTCTCGATCATGAGGGCGTTGATCTCGTCCTGCGACAGGGCGTGCTCCCGGGCCCGCTTCCCGGCGTAGATCTTCTCGCAGTCTTCCGGCGCCCAGCGCAGGAACTCCGGACTACTAAGGGCATCGTATATGAGAACTTCCGCCCGTTCGAGGCATTCCCGCCCCTTCACCGTGATCAGCCCCGGGTCTCCCGGGCCGGCGCCCACAAGGTAACATTTCCCCTTCATGGCTTGGCTCTCTGCAATTTCGTCAGCAACTCTCCGGCGAGGCGCTGTGGACCGCCTCGCGGCCCGTCGGCCTCCCCTTCCAGCGGCTCTTCCTCGCCGTCCTCGAACACCCGCGCCCGCAACCGCAGGCGATCGCCCTCGATCCGCCCGAAGACGCCCACCGGGGTGTCGCAACCCGCCCCGAGAAGGCGCAGGAACTCCCGCTCCGCCGTCACCGCTTCCATCGTCGCGGGACAGTTCACCGCCTCGATGCATCCCGCAACCCCCCGGTCCCCGCGCCGCACCTCGAGAGCCACCGCGCCCTGCCCGGCAGCCGGCACAAACCCGCGCGGGTCGAGCGGATGCACCCGCAACGCCACCCCCTCCCAGTGAATCGCCCCCTCGTGGCCGAGGCGCCGCAGCCCGGCCTCCGCAAGGATGAGCGCGTCCAGATCCGGTCGCGCCGCAAGCTTCCCGAGCCGCGTCGGCACATTGCCCCGGATCCCCTCGACGGCAAGGTCGCCCCGCAGCCACTGCAATTGCCGCTGCCGCCGCACCGACCCGGTTGCCACCCGCGCTCCTTCCGGCAGATCCTCCCACCCCTCGCCCGCCGCCAAGGCCCGGCTCACAAGGACGTCCCCCGCCGGTCCCCGCGGCAGGACCGCCGCGATTCGGAACCCGTCCGCCAGCTCGCTTGGGACGTCCTTCAGGCTGTGGACCGCCACATCGATCTCGCCCGCTTCCAGCGCCATTTCCAGTTCCTTGATGAACACGCCCTTGTCGACGCGCCCGTCGGCTTTCGCCACCTCCGCCAGCGGCACATCCGTGCGCCGGTCGCCGGTGGTCCGGATGATGCGCCGTTCCAGTGCCAGCCCCGGATCGCTCCCGCGCAACGCCTCTTCCACGATCTCCGTTTGGGCCAGCGCCAGCCGGCTGCCCCGCGTTCCCAGCACGAGCTTCCCGCGACCCCCGTCCGTCATTCGCCAAGCAAACCGGCCTTGGCCAGTTCCTCCGTGATGATCCGTTCACAAACCCGGATCTGCTCCGCGCGGCGCTCCCTCCCCCGGCCTGCTATCTTCTCGAGGGCGTCGATGTCATAGAGATACACTTCCTCGATCTCGCCCACCTCCGGGTCGATATCCCGCGGCACCGCAATGTCGATGAAAAACAGCGGCCGATAACGACGCTTGCCACGCACCGCCTCGACGTCCGGCCGCCTCACCACCGCGTGCGGAGCGCTGGTCGAGGAAATCACCACGTCCACCTCCGTCAGCACCCGCTGCCATTCGTCGTAACGGACCGCCTTCCCGCTCAGCTCCCGTGCCAGCACCTCCGCCCGCGAATAGGACCGGTTCGCCACGAAAATGCTGTGCGCCCCGCGCGAAAGGAGGCTCCGGGCCGTGCTCCGGCTCATCTCGCCCGCCCCCAGCACCATCACGGGGCTCTCGCGAAGGTGCCCGAAGATCTTCTCCGCGAGGTCCACCGCCACGCTCCCGACCGACGTCTGACCTTCCTGGATCCCCGTGGCGCTCCGCACCTTCTTCCCGATCCCGAAGGCCTTCTGGAACACCTTGTTCAACGTCGTGGAAGTGTGGCCGGCCTCCAATGCGGCCCGGTAGGCCCGCTTCACCTGGCCAAAGACCTCGGTCTCCCCCAGAACCATCGAGTCCAGCCCGCTGACCACCCGGCAGAGATGGCGGATCGCCTCCCCGGATTCCATCTCGTAGAGATGCTCCTCGCCGAGACTCTCTCCGCCGTGCTCGATCATGAACCCCCGCAGCCCCTCGCGCGCCACCGCCGCATCCCGGCCCGCGGCATAGTATTCGGTCCGGTTGCAGGTCGACAACACCACTCCTTCTTCGACCCCCTCGATCCGGCACAGCCCCTCCGTCGCCTCTCCCAGCTTCCGCTCCGGAACCGACACCATCTCCCGCACCGCCACCGGCGCGGAGCGATGATTCAAACCAAGGCACACCACGTCCATCATACAAAGGCGAACACCAGCAGCGAAACCGCAAACAGCCCCACCACCGCCAGAGAAAGACGCCGTGGCGTCACACCCCGCACCCGGTACACCACCAGCAGAACCACATATGCCAGCCACGTCACCATCGCCATGACGATGTGCCCGCTCGACCCTCCCCGCTGCTGCATCAAAAACCCCATCGCGACCCCCGCCGTGAGAATCAACACCCCCAGCAGCGTCAACCTCGCCATCGAGTCCAACAGCGAGCGCGCCGGAGGGAGATTCCGAAACAACGGCCCCCGCGGATGATGCTGCTTCAACTTCCGGTTCAACACGAGAAACATGAGGGCCGCAACCGCCGCCAGCGCAAACGCCCCATACGCAAGCACCGAGAACGCCGCGTGAGCCTCCGCCCATCCATCCACCTCGACCACCCGCTCCGGATCCGCCTCGAACATCCCCAACCCCAAAACCAGCCCCTGAAAAACCGCCACCACCGGCGCCGTGAACAACCCCAGCAACGAAAGCCGGTAAGCCGGCCCCACCACAAGGTAAAACAACACCAGCGACCACGACAGAAACACCAGGACCTCCCCGCCGTCCGCCAGCGGACATCGCCCACGCTCCGCTCCCCGAATCCCCAGAACCCAGAGCTGGCAGAAAAAAGCCAGCGCCATCAGCACCAACGTCCAGCGGCTGCGGCGGCCATGCCGGACCGCCTGCAAGCCCGTCACGCCGGCCAGCACCGCCAGCCCCGTGGCCCCTGCCAGCAGCCATTCCACCATACCCCCCTTCCTTGCGCCCGTCCGATCATTCATGCAAGTGAAACTTCGCGGAACCTCTTTCCGCGTTTTTGCGGTTTCGCAATCCGTTCTCAGCACGTAGACCACTTCCATGTCCGACGCCGACGACCTTCGCGCCGCCATTCGAGACGTTCCCGATTTCCCTAAACCGGGCATCACCTTCAAAGACATCACGCCAATCCTGAGCGACCCCGGCCTGTTCCAGGCCGCCATCCGCCTGCTTGCCGAGACCGCTCACGGCCAGGCCATCGACAAGATCGTCGGCATCGACGCCCGCGGCTTCATCTTCGCTGCCGCCGTCGCCGACCGCCTCCGTTGCGGCTTCGTTCCGATCCGAAAAAGGGGGAAACTCCCATGGCGCACCCGCGAAGCTTCCTACCAGCTCGAGTACGGCGAAGCGGTCTCCGAAATCCACGAGGACGCCGTCGCACCCGGCGAAAAGATCCTCCTCGTCGACGACCTGCTGGCCACCGGCGGAACCGCCGCCGCCGCCGTCCGCCTCCTCGACCAACTCCACGCCGAGATTGTCTCGGTCTCATTCCTCATCGAACTCACCTTCCTCGAGGGCCGCAAGAAGCTCGGCGACCACCTCGTCACCTCGATCGTCTCCTTCTGAGCCCGCCGCCCGGCGGGGCTTCCAACCCGCAACCCGACGACCGATGTCCTTCCCCTCCTACTCGAACAGCCTCCTTCGATTTCCGCAACTGGGTTTCTCCCTCGACTTCTCGCTCATGGATATTCCTTCGTCCTTCCATGACGAAATGAGCGCGCACATCGCCAAAGCCTTTGCCGACATCGAGGCGCTCGAAGCCGGCGCCGTCGCCAATCGCGACGAGCAGCGCATGGTCGGGCATTACTGGCTGCGCAACCCGGACCTCGCCCCGAACGAGCAGATCCGCCGCGCCATCACCGAACCCCTCGCCGCGCTGCGGACCTTCGCCGCCGACGTCGAGTCCGGTCGATGCGCCCCCCCTTCCGGCGGCCGCTTCGAGAATCTTCTCGTCATCGGCATCGGAGGCTCCGCCCTCGGCCCGCAGCTCGTTTACGACGCCCTCCTTCCCGCCGCCCGGATGCGCACCTTCTTCCTCGACAACACCGACCCCGACGGCTTCGACCGCACCCTCGCAGCCATCCCGGACCTCTCGAGAACCCTCACCCTCGTCATCTCGAAATCCGGCGGCACCCCCGAAACCCGCAACGGCATGATCGAGGCCCGCGCCGCATACCAACGCGCCAGCCTCGAATTCCCGCAGCACGCCGTGGCCATCACCGGCGAGGACTCGCCCCTCGCCACCGCCGCCACGGCCGAGAAATGGCGCGCCCGGTTCCCGATGGAAGACTGGATCGGAGGACGCACTTCCGTCACCTCGACCGTGGGACTCGTCCCGATGGCGCTCCAGGGACTCGACATCGATGCCTTCCTCGCGGGAGCTGCCGCCATGGACGAACTGACCCGCCTCCCGGTGGCCGCCCGCAACCCGGCCATGCAGCTCGCGCTTGCCTGGTATCACGAAGGCAACGGCCGGGGCGAACGCGACATGGTGGTGCTTCCCTACAAGGATTCCCTCCTCCTCTTCTCGCGCTATCTCCAGCAGCTCGTCATGGAGTCCCTCGGCAAGCGCCTCGACCTCGACGGCCGGGTCGTCCATCAGGGCCTCGCCGTCTACGGCAACAAGGGCTCCACCGATCAACACGCATACGTCCAGCAACTCCGCGACGGCTTGCACAACTTCTTCGTCACTTTCATCGAAGTCCGGCAGGAACGATCCGGTGATCCCCTCGAAGTGGAATCCGGCGTCACCTCCGGAGACTACCTCCAGGGCTTTCTGCGCGGAACCCGCAAGGCCCTCCACGAAGCCGGCCGCCGCTCCCTCACCATCTCCCTCCCCGAGGTCACCCCGCATTCCCTCGGCGCCCTGATCGCCCTCTTCGAGCGCGCCGTCTCGTTCTACGCCTCCCTCGTCAACATCAACGCCTATCACCAACCCGGCGTCGAGGCCGGCAAGCGGGCCGCGAACGATTTCCTCGATCTGCTGCGCCGGGTCGAAAATGTCCTCACCTCCTCGCCGCAAACCGCCGAAGCGCTCGCCAAGACGCTCAGCCCCGACCCGGAGGACGTCTATCACGCCCTCGTCCACCTCGCCGCCAACCGCCGGGCCCAAATCACCGCAGGCGACTCCCCCGCCGCCGACACCTTCCGAACCTGACCTTTCTCCTGCGATCGGTGGTTTCATTTCGGCGCGATTGCTTCACATTACCCCCGTGCCCCCCGACTTTCTCCTCGATCACGCCCGCGCCGACCTCGAACCCGTCCGCCACAACGGGCTTTCCCGCTCCGAGCGTCTCGTCGTCTACAAGGATTTCATCGAGCGCGAAGAGGCTCGTATCCGCGAACGGCACGACGCCGGAGACGGCGGTTGCGAAGTCGCCTCCCTTCACGCCCGCCTTATCGACATCGTCATCGAGTCGCTTTTCAACACCGCCCTCTTCAAGTGTCCGGGCGCAGACCCGATCGCCCTCGTCGCCAACGGCGGATACGGGCGGGGCCTCCTCAACCCCTCCTCGGACGTCGACCTCCTCTTTCTCCTCTCGAAGCCGTCGAACAAGCTCCCGAAGGATCTCGGCGGAGCGGTCGAGGAGGTGCTCTACCTGTTGTGGGACTGCGGCTTCAGGGTCGGCCACGCCACGCGCTCCATTCCGGAGTGCATCCGGGCCGCCCGCAGCGATCCCATCATCCGCACTTCCCTCTTCGACGACCGTCTCCTTGCCGGCCATTCCGAACTCTTCGCCAAATTCAAGCAGCGCTTCCGCCAGGAGTGTATCGACAAGGACCGCGCCACGTTCTTCAAGGAACGGCGCGAGGACATCCGCCAGCGATACCGCAAGCACTCCTCCACCGTCTTCCTTCAGGAACCCAACCTCAAGGAAAGCCCCGGCGGGATGAGGGATTACCACAACCTCCTCTGGATCTCGGACGCCCTCTTCCAAACCCGCGACCTCCGCGTCCTGCAGAAGCACGGGCGGCTTTCATCCGGCGCGGTCGAAGAACTCGAAGACGCCTTCGACTTCCTCCACCGTCTGCGAAACGCCCTCCACTACCACACCGGCCGCGCCACGGACATCCTCACCCTGCGCCTCCAGGGCGTCGTCGTCGATCTCTTCGAATACCAACACCCCGCCCTCCTCCGCCGCATCGAGAACCTCATGCGCGATTACTACCGCCACGCCCGCAACATCCACCAATACACCCACAGCATCTTCGAGATCGCCGAAATCGAAACCGACATCACCAAGCCGGTCCGCCTCCCGGCATGGCTCCCGCTCCCCCGCAAGACCGAATCGTTCGACGGCTTCACCACCGCCAACGGCCGCCTCGAAGCCGCCGGCCCCGACATCTTCGACGAGGATCCGGCCCGCCTCCTGCGCCTTTTCCTGCACTGCCAGCAACGCGCGGCAACCCCCGCCCCCTCCCTGCGCAAACTCATCAAGGCCAACTGGCAGCGCATCGACAAGTCGTTCTGCTACGCCAAATCCAATCGCGAGACCTTCCGCACCATCCTCGAACACAAGGGGCAGGTCGGCCAGATCCTCCGCCTCATGCATCGCTGCGGCGTCCTTGGCCGCTACATCCCGGAGTTCGGCGCCCTCGACTGCCTCGTCCAGCACGAGTTCTTTCACCGCTACACCGCCGACGAACATACCTTGCGCTGCATCGAGGAACTCGATGCTCTCCTCGATTCGGACAAGCCCCCCGAGCAGCGCTACCGCCAGCTCTTCATCGACATGGAGGACCCCTACGCCTTCTACCTTGCGCTTCTCCTCCATGATTCCGGCCGCGCCGAGAACGTCCGCCAGCACATCGACGGCTCCGCCCACCTCGCCAACCGCGTCTGCCGCCGCCTCCAGATCAGCGGCGGCCGGCGCCGCCTCATCATGTTCCTCGTCGACCACCACCTCACCCTCTGGCGCTACTCGACGCAGAAGAACATCGACGACCCCGACGTGGTGGCCGGCTTCGCCGCGCAGATGAAGGAGCGGCGCCTGCTCGACTCCCTCCTCCTCTTCACCTTCGCCGACTCAAGGGGAACCAACGAGGAGGCATGGAGCCCGTGGAAGGAAACCCTCATCCTGCAGCTCTACCGCTCCACCCTCTCGTTCCTCAAACAAGGATACACGGCGTACGACCATGCCTTCCGCCTCGAACTCAAGACCTTGCAGCGCAAGGTGACCAGACTCCTGCCCGAGCACTACGCCCGCCTCGCCGAGGAACACTTCGCCCGGATGCCGAAACGCTACTTCCGCTTCCGCGACGCCCGCAGCGTCAGCACCCACATCCGCGCCGTCTGGCAATACCTCGACCGCTGCCGCCGCCGCCCCGACACCCCCTTCGAGGCCGCCGTCCAGTGGATCGAACACCCCGACCAGGGATACACCGAACTCACTGTCGTCACCCATGACCGCCCCCTCCTCCTCGAAAAGATCTCCTGCGCTCTCGCCTCCCACGAGATCAACATCCTCTCCGCCGACATCTACACCCGCCCCGACGGCGTGGTGCTCGACATCTTCCGTGTCGTCACCCTCGACCAGCAGCCCGTGCAGAGCAGAACGCGCGAGATGTCGGTCGTCATGACCCTCTACCAACTCGCCGGCGCCGAGGAATACCAACCCGACCAATACCTCCAACCGAAGCCCAACCTCCTTCGCGATTCCGGCGCCAAAGGCATCCCCTTCCCGGTCCGCGCTTACCTCGACAACAACGCCGATCCGCAGTTCACCGTCATCGAAATCCAGGCCATCGACCGCATCGGCCTCCTCCACGACCTCCTCCACACCATCAACCAACACGGCCTGCAGACGATCCACGCCCGCATCGCCACCGAAAAAGGCGCCGCCCTCGACACCCTCTACGTCCAGGACCGCCGCACCGGCGCCAAACTGCAACCCGAATGCCTCCACGACCTCCGCGAGGCCCTCGACTCCCTCATCGGCGCCTCCTGACGCTACCGCGAGTACAGCTCCACCACCAACTGCACGTTCACCACCGGCTCAATATCTTCCGTCTCCGGAAGCCGGACCACCACTCCCTCCATCGACTCGCGGTCCAGCGTCAACCAGTCCTTGAGCGGCACCGCCTGCGTCAGGTCCATCATCCGCAGGCCCAGTTGCTGCGAGGACGGCTTCGGGCCGATCTTGATCTTGTCGCCCGGCCGGCACTGATAGCTCGGGATGTCCAGCTTGCTGCCGTTCACCAGCACGTGACCGTGGCTGACCAACTGGCGCGCCGCCTGGCGCGAATTCCCGAACCCCAGCCGAAAACACACGTTGTCGAGCCGCATCTCGAGAATCTGCAGCATCGCGTCCCCGGTCACCCCCCGCCGCTGGGCCGCCTCTTCGTAACACCGCCGAAACTGCTTCTCCAGCAGACCGTATTGATACTTCAGCTTCTGCTTCTCCCCCAGCGCAATCGCGAAGTCCGACTTCTTGCGCCGCCCGGCCCGCAGCCCGTGCTGCCCCGGAGGATAGTTGCGCCTCTCGAGAGCCCGCGAAGAGCCGAAAAGCGCGGTCGAAAACCGCCGGCTGATCTTGTCGGTAGGTCCCCTGTATCGTGCCATGATCAGAAATATTGAATCGCTTCAGCTCATTGCCAACCTTCGCACCCCTACACCCGTCGCGCCTTCTTCGGCCGGCAACCGTTGTGCGGAATCGGCGTCACATCCTTGATCGCAATGATGTCGATCCCAATGTTCTGGACCGCCCGGACCGCTGATTCGCGTCCCGATCCCGGCCCCTTCACCCGCACTTCCGCTTCCTTCAGCCCGTGCCCCATCGCCTGCCGGCAGGCATCCTGCGAAACCACCTGCGCCGCATAGGCCGTGCTCTTGCGGGACCCCTTGAAGCCCATCTTGCCGGAACTCGACCAGCCGATGGAATTGCCGCTCTGGTCGGTGATGGTCACGACCGTGTTGTTGAACGTCGCCGTGATGTGCACGATCCCCTTCGTGACATGCTTGCTGGCCTTGGCCTTGAGAATCTTCAGGGCCTCGGTGCGGTCGTCGCCCATGATCTCGGCGAAGATGTCCCGCTTCTCCTCTTTTTTCCCTTCCGGCTTCTCGCCTTCCTCGGGCGTCCCGGGCGCCTTGCCTCCCCCGCCCTCGCGCGGGGCTCCGCCGCTTTCCGGCTTCTCCGGCTTCTCCGGCTTCTCCGGCTTCTCCGGCTTCTCCGGCTTCTCCGGCTTGTCCGGCTTCTCCGGCTTGTCCGGCTTGTCCGGCTTGTCGTCGGCAACCGCCTTCGGGGCCGCATCCGGCTCCGGGGGAGGAGTCGAGGTTGCGGCTTCCTTTTCTGAGGGTTGCTTTTGCGGCGCCTGTTGTTCCTCCGGGGACTCGGGGCGCGATGCGTTTTCTTCGGACATGTTGCAAGTCGAGCTGAGGAGTTTTCCCTACTTCCGGACCCCCACGGTCTTCTTTTTCCCTTTGCGGGTCCGGGCGTTGGTGCGGGTTCGCTGCCCGCGCACCGGCAGCCCCCGGCGGTGGCGCTGCCCGCGATAACAATTGATCGAGGAGAGACGCTTCAAGGCGGCCTGCTTCTCGCGCCGCAAATCCCCCTCGATCAGAATCCCCTCCGTCTGGATCACCTGCGCGATCTTCACAAGCTGCTCCTCGGAAAGTTGCCCGGTGCGCAGATCGGCATCCACACCCGCCTGCTCGAGCAGCTTCGCCGATGTCCGGTGGCCGATGCCGTATATGTAAGGCAGAGAAGCCTCAATCCGCTTCTCGTTGGGGATCTCGATTCCAAATAGACGTGCCATTTCTTTCTCGGGAAAGTCTCCTCCCGCCACGAACCCGCGTCATCGCGAGAGGGGCCGGGCTATTTAGCAGAGTTCGCGAGCCTGGCAAGCCGAAATCCGCAATTCGCCCCCCGAACCCC
>CAYPUM010000052.1:0-13331 GCA_964413545.1 uncultured Roseibacillus sp.
CTCGTCGAGGAGGCCCGCGCGGCGCGCGTCCGCGGCGACATGCGCGGGGCGATCGTGAAACTCGAGGAAGCCGGCCAGACCGCTCCAGACGATCCCACGGTGCTCTACCTGTCGGCGGAGGTGTTCGAGACCATGGGCCTCTACGAGAAGGCGGCCGACCACTATCAGAAGGTGTTCGCGCTGGGTCCGCAACAGGCCGGCAGCCTGTTCGAACTGGCTTCCCACAAACTGAGCCACGGCTTCGAGGAGGGACGCTCCATGACGGGCCACCTCGCCCTCGGGCGAATCCGCCAATTCTCGGACCCCCGTGTGACCGGCGGCGAAAAGGTCATCATCACGATCCCGGTTGTCTCCGCCCCCGCTCGGACGATCAATCCCGATCTCGTCGATCTCAAGGTGCGGTTCTTTGACAAGATCGACGACGAAGTCCGGGAAGCCGCCCCCGACAGCGAGCGGGAGTTCGAGTGGGGCACCGCCCCGGTCGACTGGAAGGGAACGCCGGAAGAACTCCTGCAGGTGTCGTACTTCATTCCGCAGGAGGCCGCGGTTGACGCGCACCTCCTCGGCGAACGCCGCTATTTCGGACACATCGTCGAGCTGCGTTACGAAGACGAGCTGATCGACCAGCAGGCATGGCCGCGCACGCTTGCCCGGAAGGCCAACGTGCCCCAGCGGCATCCCCTGTTCGTTCCCGAGGAGTTCATCCCCGAGGATCTCAACGTCCTCAACCCGCTTCTGCCGCCCCTCCCGGAACGCTGATTCCCGTTGTCTTTCAGCCGCATTGCGCTATCCCGGCGCAGTCTGAAGTATGGCGATGCCCGGCGACGAGTCCGAAGCCCCGCCCCGGCTGGGCGACTACCTTCTCGAGGATGTGCTCTCGGATGGCCCCCTGACCCGAACCTACCGGGCCAGCCAGGTGTCGATGGGAAGAAATGTCGTCCTCGACGTCCTCAAACCCGAAGCCCGGGACGACGCGAATGCCGTCGGCACGTTTCTCGCCGACGTGCGGGCCATGGCCGGCGTCGAGCACGTCGGCATCGGAACCGTCTACGAGGCCGTGCATCACGAGGAGAACGTCTACTGCGCCCGCGAGTGGCTTCGTGGCCGTCCGCTGGACGTCCTCCGGGAGGCCGGCGAAACCCTCTCGCCCCGCCGCGTCGTTCGCCTGTTGCGACAGGTTGCGGACGCCATGGAGCACCTCGAGAAGCGCGGCGTCGCGACCCTTCCTTTCGAACCCCGGCATCTGATCCTCGACCACCACGACGTGCTGCGCCTCGTGAATCTTGCGGTGTCCGGTCCGCCTGATCCTGACGTGGCTCGGCACGACCGTTTCGTCCTTGCGGACCTGTTCCTCGATCTTCTTCAGAGGGGGGCGCCCGGCGCCACTCGCACCACCACCCTCTTGAAGCTCATGGCCGAGCGGGACGGAAACGGCCTGACGTGGACGCAGGTGGTTCACACCGCCCGGCGCCTTGATAAAGACCTTTCGGAAGGCGCCATTGTCGCCTCCCAGCCGATCGCGCCAGCCATGGCCGGCCCCGCCCGCCAAAGCAATTCGAGGCGCGCCATGGTGGCCTTGATGATCGCGGTCCTCCTCATCGGCATCCTCGGCGTGGCCGGAATTTACCTCACGAGACCCCCCACGCCACCCGGCCCGCGCCGGGATCTCGGAATGCTGGTCCGGATCCCGGACGGCCGCTACCGGACCCACAACGGCAACTTCACTTCTCTCGATGAGTTCTGGATCGGTTCCCACGAAGTGACGATCTCCGAATACGCGGAGTTCCTCGAGGCCCTCGCGCGGCTGCCGGAAACGCGCCGCCGGACATACGACCACCCAGACCAGCCCCCAACCAAACCCGACCATGCCCCTGACGACTGGGAATCAATGTGGACCGCGGCCCGATCGGCCGGAACATGGGACGGACTGCCGGTCGGACTCGACTACCCGGTGGTCGAGATCGACTGGTGGGACGCTTGTGCTTACGCCAACTGGAAGGGAGGGCGTCTCCCGGCCCAGACGGAGTGGCTGGCCGCTTCGCAGGACGCCGAACTCGCCGTCTCGCCGTGGGGCCCCGTCGACGCCGCCCGAACTGATGTCACCCCCCGCGGCATTCACGGCCTCGCGGGAAATGTCTCCGAGTGGGTGCGCGACCCCGCTAAAAACCCCGCCTACCCGATGAATCCCAAAAAACCCCTCTCTTGCGGCGCCTCCTATCTCAACCCCCGGAACGCGGTGCGGGCCCGCATTTGGTTCGACTCCCGCCGCGTCCGCCGGCGCGACCTCGGATTCCGCATCGTCCGCGATACCATCCCGCTCCCGCCCGAAACCCCCTGAACACATACCCCGGAGGCGTTGGCGCGTTGGTTCTGGGCGAAACCGTCACTTTCGCTTGCGATCGGGCGTTCTTTCCTCTTGCATGCCGGAACGCATCGCCAAGGCATGAGTATTCCCGTTCGCCGAAGCCCTGTGTTGCCGAAATTCCCTCCGTTCCTTCTCGGTCTTGCCGCCTTGGCGGGCGGATTGGAGGCGCAGGTGCAGGTCACGCTCGAGGTGACGAAGCCGCAGTACGTGGCGCATGAATCCGTGCTGGCCACCGTCACCCTCACGAACCGCGCCGGTCGCGAACTCCTCATCCACAGCGGCGGGACGGCCCGCAATCCGATTACGTGGCTTGATTTCGCGATCCGCGATTCGCGCGGAGTGCGGCTGAGCCCGGCGCGGACTATCAACTTCGATCCGGTGCGTCTTCCCGCCGGGCAGTCCGTGGCACGGACCGTCGACCTGACCACGATCTATCGCGTTGCGGAGCTGGGCACGTATTGGTGCTACGCAGTGGTCCGGTTGCCGGCTGCGGGGGGGGGGACCTTCCGCTCCAACAAGGTCAATTTCAACGTCACGCAGGCGCGGGTCGTTTATCGCCAGCGAATCGGCGTCCCGAATACGCGCAACGTCCGGGAATTCAGCGTGCTGGTCTTCAATGCCTCCCGAAAAACATCCCTCTACGTGCGGGTGACCGATCCCCGGTCGGGCCGCACCCTCACAACCTACCCCCTTGGCGAGGCCCTCACCTTTCACAAACCTCAGGCCACCGTCGACGGCCGCAACAACCTGCACGTCCTCTACCTCACCTCGCCCCAGACATTCTCCCATGCATGGGTCGACCCGAACGGCAGCCTCGGGGGTCGCAACCATTTCCGACGCGGCCCCACCGGAACCCCTCGACTCGAAACCCGATCCGACGGCAGCGTCCTCGTCGTGGGTGGTGTCCCCTACGACCCCGCCCGTCGTGAACGCGCCCACGCCCGCGTGCGGCGCCTCTCCGAGCGCCCCGACATCATTTACCGCCGTTGAAACATCCCCCTCTACCCCCATCCCACCCATCCCAAAACGATAATCAGCACTCCTCAAACCAACTCCTCGGCGCAAAATGCAAAAAAGGAATTGCATGGGATCGGGAATTTGGATAAAAAAGCCGTATCATCAGAACTTCTTAACATATAAGAATGGTTAACCAATTGCGGAGATTTGCTGGATCCCGCTGTCTGCTCGGGGTGGCGGGGGTGATGGGATTGGCAGGAGTTGCCCATGCGGGTGGCTTTGCCTCGGTGGTGATCGATCCCGGCCATGGCGGGCATGACCTTGGGGGACACTACGGAAAGGTCTACGAGAAACACCTCGCGTTGGATACCGCAATGCGGCTCGAACACTACCTTCGGTCGAGCGGTTATCGCACCGTGATGACGCGGCGCAGCGACAAGTTCATTTCGCTGCCCCGGCGGATCAGCATGGGGAACAGCCACGGCAACGCGATCTTCGTGAGCATCCACTACAACTATTCGTGGAAACGCCATGTCAGCGGATTCGAGACCTTTTACCACAACTCCCGCAGCAGGCCGCTTGCGGAGTATGTGCATTATGCGATGCTCAACCGGGTGCGGGCGGCCGACCGCGGCGTGAAGTATGCCCGTTATTACGTGCTCCGGAATTCGCGAAACCCGGCCGTCCTTGTGGAGGGGGGATTCCTGAGCAATTCGCGGGAACGGCGGCGCGTCATGCAGGGCGACTTCCGCGACGGCGTCGCGCGTGGCATCGCCGAGGGCATCGCCCGCTACCAGTCGGCTCGCCGCATGGGCCGCGTGCATTGAGGCGACAATTGGGTTGACAGGGCACTGGCTTCCGAATCGCCGCCCGACCGCTCCGTCGACCGAATTCTCCTTGGAGCGGAGCCCGAATTGCCCGAGCATGCCGGCATGGGATTGCTCGGATGCTCCGCCATGCGCGCCTTGGAAGAGCGAGCCTTCCAAAGCGGCGTGTCGGCGGAAGACTTGATGAACAAGGCCGGGCGCGGACTTGGTGAACTCCTCTGCCGCCATTACCCCCGACCCGGAACGGCCGTTGCCTGCCTCGGGCGCGGCAATAATGCCGGGGACGCCTTGGTCGCGTTGCGGGTCCTGCGCGACGCGGGCTGGACGGTTCGGGTGCGCAGCCCATATCCGCCGGCGGAACTGGGAGAACTGCCGCGACGGAAACTGCGGGAACTCGAAGGGGTCGAGGAATGGGACGGTCAATGCAAAGCGCGGCCGCTCCTCCTTCTCGACGGGCTGCTCGGAATCGGCGGACGGGGATCGCTGCGTGATCCGCTGGCCTCCCTCGCCGGGGAGATCAACCGCCGGCGCCTCACCGACGGCGCCCAAGTGGTGGCGGTCGACCTTCCCTCGGGGCTCGACGGCGACACCGGGACGCCTGCCGCAAATGCCGTGCGGGCCGACCTCACGGTAACCATCGGCGTGCCCAAGACCGGCCTCGTCGCGGAGTCCGCGGTCGATTGTGTCGGACGCCTCGCCGTCGTTCCGCTGTCGGAATTGCCCATTCCTTCCGGGGGCGACCGGCTCCTGATCCCCGAAGATCTGCGCCTCATGATGCCGCCGCGGCCGTTCCATATGCACAAGGGGCAGGCCGGGCGGATCGGGATTGTGGCCGGGTCACGGGGCCTTCTGGGGGCCGCTTTCCTTACCGCGCAGGGCGCCCTGCGGGGCGGGGCCGGACTGACCACCCTCTTCGTGCCGGATGATCAGTATTCGCTGTTTGTGGCGGCGGGCGGTCCGCCCGAGCTGATCATCAAGCCGGTTTGTTCTTACCGGGAGGTGATCGACGCCCCTCTCGACGCCCTCGTCATCGGGCCGGGCCTTGGGAGACCCGGCCAGACCCGCGCCGCGGAGCTGTTGGAACTCATCGGATCGTTCGGAGGACCCGTCGTGGCCGATGCCGATGCGCTCAACCTGCTGGCCGCGGGACGGAATCGCGAACTCCTGCACCCCCGGCTCATGGCCACCCCTCATCCGGGCGAAATGCAGCGCCTTTTCCCGGAAGGCGCCGGTCTTGACCGCGTCGCGGTGGTGCGCCGCTTCGTGAATCGCTTTCCGGCGACCCTCCTCCTGAAGGGTGCGCGCACCATCATCGCCGCTCCCGAATCTCCCCTTTATTACAATTCCACCGGCACTCCGGGCATGGCGAGCGGCGGCCAGGGCGATGTTCTCAGCGGACTGCTCGGCGCCTTGTGCGGAAGCGGGCTGGACCTCCGCGAGGCAGCCTGTTGCGGTGCATGGCTCGCCGGGCGTGCGTCCGAGCTGGCGCTGGCCCATCGGGAGGCTTCCGAGGATTCCCTGCTGCCCACCGACACGGCCCGGTTTCTCGGGTCCGCTTTCCGGGACCTCCGGGGACGACCGTGAGACGCCCCCCGCCGGGCGTGCCGGAGTCCTTGAAATCCGGAAGTCGTCAACGACGAGTCAGGTGTTCGGGCCGCCATGTCGGTGAACGACAGCGGCGGCGACGACGGATGACGGATGACGGTTGAGAGGCCTTCTCACCGCCCCCCGTTCTCGTCGCCGCTCTCGTCAACCGGTCCGAGGCCTGCCTCGCTGGCACACCCCGAAGGGATGTCAGCCATCAGCCGGCCGTTGAGCGGAGCGACACCAACGGAACCGGCGCCGCGCGCCATCAGACCGCCGCCGCGCCCTCGGACCAAATCCCGGCCGCAGGTCACGAATCGTGTGATGCGCGGCGGAATTATGAACCCGCGGGAGCGACTTTGCGCTTCCAGAGAGCGTGATTCAAAGGCATCTTGAGGCAGGTTCACCCTCGAGGCCGATGAATGAGGCATTGCGGCGTTTCGTCATCCTGCTTGGGGTCTTCGCGCTCGCGTTCGGGGTGGTTTTCATCTACCAGCGGGTCCGCAGCGGAAAGGGGATCTTCGACCTCCTTGACCTCGGGCGGCGGGATTCGGATGCCGTCTTCCGGCCCGAGAACTACACCCTCCCCGAGCACCCGCCGCTTGACATCGACGACGTCGAACTCCTCGGCCGCCTCGATGCGGAATACGCCCGCCTCACCGAGGCCGTCCTCCCGTCCGTGGTCAGCATCGATACCGAGGGCGTCAAGCGCGAACTGCTGCGCGACCTCTTTGGACGGGTTTGGGAGCGTCCCTACCCGGTCGCTGGAATCGGCTCCGGCGTGATCGTGTCCAAGGAAGGACACGTCGTCACCAACCAGCACGTCACCGACGGAAAAGAGAGGATCACCGTCACTCTCTACGACGGAAGCTCCTACCCGGCCGTCCTTGTCGGCGAGGACCGATCCCTCGATATCGCCGTGATCCGCATCGAATCCGATAACCGGGAGTTCAAAGCCCTCCCATTCGTGGACGACTCCGACAAGGTGCAACGCGGACAGCTCGTCTTCGCGATCGGGAACCCGTTCGGCCTCGGAGAAACCATCACCCAAGGCATCATCTCGGCCCGCGAACGCTCCATCTCGGATACCCAGCGCGATCTGTTCCAAACCGACGCCGCCATCAATCCCGGCAATTCCGGCGGCCCCCTCGTCAACCTCTTCGGTGAAATCATCGGGATCAACAGCGCCATCTACTCGCCGGATACCGAAAACCGGGGATTCCATGGAGTGGGATTCGCCATCCCCGCCAACGACGCCCGCGAAGCGTTCGACCAGCTCGTCAGCCGGGGACGCCCGATCCGCAGTTACCTTGGAGTCAAGATTCTCGATATCGACGGCCGGGTGCGGCGTGCCACCGGGTTCCAGGGCGACCGGGGAGCGTTCATCCTTGACGTCATCGCGAAATCTCCGGCCGACCATGCAAATCTCGAACCGTTCGACATCGTGCTGCGCTACAACGGCCAGGACATCTCAACCAAGGACCACTTTCTCAGCCTCCTGAAACGCACCAAGGTTGGCGAAGAGGCCACCCTCCGGGTGTGGCGGAGCGGCGAACTCCTCAATCTCACCGCCACCCTCATCGACGCCGACGAGGCCGCTTTTGCGGAACGAGCGGAACCCCCGAACCGAAGCCCCACCGACCATGAGATCGACCGCGCCATCGGGCTCCGGGTCCGCCGCCTCACCAAGCTGGAAGCCACCGTGGAACAACGCAGCGTGGCGATCGCCTCGGTGCGGCCCGGAAGCCTCGCCTATCAGGCCCGGCTCCGGCCCGGCGACTTCATCTGGACCGTCAACGGCCAGCGGATGCCGTCCCCCGACCACTTCTACGGCGAGTTGTTCGCCTCCGCCGGCGGCGGCCAGAATACCACCATCGTCGTCCAGCGAGGCAACGGCCGGGCCGTCCCGATTATCTTTCCGCCCCTCCCGCGCACCGCGGATGAGGCCGGGCCCTGAACCGCCCCGGATTGCGACGAGGTTTTTTCATAGTCGGTGTGTCATTGCGCTCAAGATCTGCTATGGTGGTGGTGACGGATGAGCTACGAAGCGACAGAAACGCGTCCGTCTCTCTTCCTGGTGATTCTGGTCGGGGGGCTCATCGCGGCGGGAATCCTCCTTTATTGGGCCGGGAAGCGATTTGTGGACGAGCCCGTCCCGTCGCCGGAGCCGGCGGTGGACGTCCCCACCGAGACCGTCGAACCCGCCCCCGCCCCCGTTGCACCCGATCGCAGCAGGCCCATGCCGCCTGCCCTTGACCAGACCGCTCCCGAAACCGCCGACGAGATCCTCGAAAACCTCGGCATCGGAATCACCGCCGCCGACCCGGAACTCCTCGTCAAGCAGATCGGACGCAACCTCGAGGCGGGCAAGGTAAGGGCCGCCGCCAACATGATCGGCCGCCAAGCCATCAGCGACGAGCAGCTCAAACGCCTCCACGAACTCGCGGCCGAGGCGCGCCTCACCTTGCGACGCGAACAACCGTTCAGCGAAATCGGCGAGCTTGAGATCAACCGGCGGGTGCGCTGGGCGCTCAACCTCGAGGACGATTACGCCTCCCGGATCTACTTCGACCTGCAGCGGGACCGGCGCGGGTGGGGCGTGGAGCGGGTGGCCTTGCCTCCCCCGTTCGACGGAGAGCCCCCAAGGGCGATCCTCGTCGATGCTCTTGGCATTACCGACGCCTTCCTTCAAGCCACCCTGACGCAGAATTTCGAAGACGCCAAATCCTTCGTGAACGAAGGCCTCGTCTCGGATGCGAAGATCGCGGGCCTGTGCATCGTCTTCGAAGAAGGCGGCTACGAGTTGCGGGCGAGGCGGCCATTGCGGGCGCTTTTCAATCGTGAGGAGACGGCGGCCTTCATGGCGCGGGTCCGCACCCCGGACGGCGCAAGGGAAGCGGAATTCGGGGTCAACGTCCAGCGGGACGGACCCGGCGAGCCATGGCGGGTCACCGAGATCAATCTCGACAATCTCCTCGCCGATTACGCCGAGCGGGTGGCGGGCGGAGACGTCTACTATACTCCCCTCGTCCGCAACCCGAAGGGAGGCGACACCCTGATCCTCTACTTCGGGTTCGACGAGGATGAACTCTCGCCGCGCACCGTGCGGCAACTCGAGATCGTCTCGCTCCTCCTCCAGACCGACTCCGACAAGCAGTTGACCATCAGCGGACATACCGACGCCATCGGTTCGGATGCCTATAACAACGGCCTCTCCCGGCGACGCGCCGAAACCGTGCGGCGCTTCCTCGTCAGCAGCGGGGTCAACCCGGAACAAATCACGGTCAAGGCCGTGGGCGAAAGGCAGCCCCGGCGCCCCAACACCACCGACACCGGCGAGGACAACCCCCGGGGACGCCGCGTCAACCGCCGGACCGAAATCTATCTCGACTTCTGATGGCCATGAGGGCCGGCAGCTTTCGCGGCGAACTGGCGGTGGGACTGGTGGTCTTCGCGATCTTCATCCTCGGCGCGATCTTCTTCAGCGGTCCGGAACTCGCGAACCGCATCCATTCCCTGCGAACCTTGCAGGAGGCCGACGCGCCGATCGGATACCCGGTGGAGGTCTCGCCCGCGCTCCCCAAGGGGCGCCTTCCCGAGTTCGGGGGCCGCTTCGTCATGCTGGATGCCTTTGAACGGTTCCGTCTTCCTCCGGTGGTCCGCCTCGATCAACCGCTGGGCGCCGCGACCGGAGCCATGGCCTACAACGCCCAGCCGTTCCTCGAGCGCAATCCCCGATACGGTGGCCGGCACCATCTCGGCGACGACCTCAACGGCCTCGGGGGCATGGACACCGATCTGGGCGATCCGGTCTACGCCGCCGGAAACGGCATGGTGCTCTATGCCGGCACCCCGAGCAGCGGATGGGGCAGGATGGTCATCCTCGGCCACCGCCTGCCGGACGGCCGCGTCATCGGAACCCTCGCGGCCCACCTCGATGAAATCCGCGTCGCGCCGGGACAAATCGTCGCCCGCGGCGAAAAGGTCGGGACCGTCGGCACCGCCAATGGCGCCTACCCCGCCCACCTCCACTTCGAGCTGTACGAGGGACCGCTGATCGACCCCTTCGGCGGCGGATACCGGATGGGGTCCTCCAACCGCCTCGATCCCTCCGCGACCATTGCGGCCTTCGGGCCTGTGGGCCCCGCGGACCTCTCCCCCGAACCGCTCGCCCACGTCGCGGCCGGGCTGGAAAGCTTCGAGGTCACGCCGCCTTCCCCCTGAGGGCGCCGCCCCCTCGCAACGCCCGGGACCGCAGCCGGACCTGCGTTTCGCAGTCGAGCCAGGGAACCGCGGCAATGATGGACAAGCTACCGTTGCTTCCTCTCGGACCTGGCGGGATTGACCAGCCACCATTCCGCGGCCCCTGGTGACAAAAACTCTAGGGGCGCCTCGCCGCGATGCAATCGATTTCAGAGGTCCGGCCCCTCGAAGGAGGCGGAACCCACCGGGCCCGCCGGCCGCCCGGAGCCCGTTTCCCCGCTCCGGGAGCCCTCTCCGGGGACCACCGCCTCCCGCCGCGTCCCGTCCCATCGGAAAAACTGAAAAACAAGGATCACAAGGGTCATGACGAACACCGCCGCCAACAAGGCCCGCCCACCCCGCGAGGCGAAAAAATCACCCGCGCTCGACCAGGGATAAAACATGGACGGGCGCACCGGCCGGTTCTTCCATGACGGACTTTCCCTTCGACCGCGCCCCCTCGGGAGATTCTGCGCCGGCCGTGCCCCGTCCGCCGCGCCGCCTCCTCCGCTTCCCCGCCTCGTCAAACGAATGTCTCTCCGGCAAATCGGACAAGGACCCCCCGTGCTGTGCGGGTCCTTGATCCGAAGCGTCGCATCGCACCACGGACACTGGATCAGAGAGCCGCCAGACCGCTCCGGCGTCACCGGCCCCGGCCTCGGACGCAGCTCGCTCGCCCCTATCCTTCGAACCCGCAAGACTCATCAACGATAGCTGCCCTCCAAAATTATGCACTGAATAAATTCAGGGTCGCTTAACAAAAAATCCAGTGGCGCAGGCTGGCCCGATTTTTTCTCGGGAATCAGCCGCGAGCGTGTTAGCGGGACGATTGTGAACGAGACACCATCCCTCGTCGTGGCGACCCGCAACCGGCATAAGGTCGCCGAAATTGCGGCCGTGGTGGGGTGCTTGTTCGAGGTGTCCGGCCTCGAGGGGATCCCGGACGCGCCCGCCGTGGAAGAAACCGGCGCCACCTTCATCGAGAACGCCCGGCTCAAGGCGCTGGCGGTCAGCGGCTTCACCCGTGCCTTGGTCCTCGCGGACGATTCGGGCCTCGAAGTGGACGCTCTCGGCGGGAAACCCGGCGTGCACTCGGCACGCTTCGCCGGACCGTCCGCCGAAGACGGGGCCAACAACAGGAAACTGCTCGCCACCCTCGCGGGCATCCCGCCCGGGGACCGAACCGCGCGCTTCCGCTGCGCCCTCGTCCTGGCCCGGGTGGGCAGGATCGAAGCGGAATTCGAGGGAACCGTCGAAGGCCGGATCATCGAACAACCGAAGGGGGAACGCGGATTCGGATACGACCCGCTCTTCGTCCCGGACGGCGAAGACAGAACTTTCGCCGAACTCGGCCCCGAAACCAAGAACGCCCTGAGTCATCGGGCTCGCGCTCTGCGGAGCTTTATCGATTGGGCCCGCTCCCGTCTTCCGATCGAGCCGTGACCTCCCGGGGTATTTCGGGATCGACATCACCCGGCAATCAGTTCAGAATGCTTGATATCAATAATTTCCGAACTTATTTTTCGAGCCTCTTGAAGGCCGTTGTTCTTTCTGCGCTGGTGGTGCTGGGGGTCTCCTGTTCGCAGCACCGGGAGGACAGGTACGCCGTGGCCTACCGCTCCGTCGAGGGTCCGGGGGCGGTGCTGGTGGGCGGGCGCGCGAGGGCGCCCCGGCAGGCCCCGCCGGAGGTGAAGCGGGCCATTGCGGCGGCCAACCGCCTCGTGGGCCTCCCTTACAAGTGGGGCGGGGGACACGCCCGTCTGAATGACAACGGCTACGATTGTTCGGGGGCCGCCTCCTACGTGCTGCGCCACGCCGGCCTCCTCGAAGACCAGATGCCCTCGCGCGGATTCCTCCGCTACGGCCGGCGCGGTCGCGGGAAGTGGATCACCGTCTATGCCCGCAACGGCCACGTCTTCCTCGTCATCGCGGGCCTGCGCTTCGACACCCATGGCACCACCCGGCGCGACGGGCCAAGGTGGCGCCCGAAGCTCCGTTCCACCCGCGGCCACGCCCCGCGCCACCCCCCGGGACTCTGACTGCCGGATCAGGCGGCCCCGGCGCCGCTTCCCTTCCGGCGCGCTTCGGCCGGATCTGCTCCGCCACCGCGGCGAGAACTCTCGCGCCGAATTCCTCGTCGCGAAGAGGTCAGTCAAGGTTCTGTCCCTGCCGGCCGCCATGCTGAAACCCGGCGAGAAAGCCCGGCTGCGGGTGGTCGCCCCGCAAACCGGAAGCCAGCGCTGGTTTGGAATTTATCATTACCCCTGCGCACAGGAGGCCAAAGGGGACGGTCAGGAAGGTTGAACATTCTGGGCGGGTTCCCGGATCAGCCCGGCCACCAGCCCTATGCGCCGGTCCTTCTGGCTGTCTCCTCCACTTGTGGATTGGGAATGCCGTCCGTCACTCCGCCAGCAGCCGCGCCAGAGCGGCCACGTCGAGCAACTGAATCTCCGGCAAGACCCGGAAATCCTCCGGGTTGGCGGTGAGCAAAAAATCGACCCCGTGGACCAACATGGTCGCCGCAATGTTGGCGTCATGAATCCGCTTGCCGCACAGTCCGTGCGCCCGGGTCAATTTGCACAGCCGTTCCGAAACCCTCTCCGTCTCATCGAGAACGATCATGCGTTGCAGGAAAGCATCCGCATTCTTCACCGCGTCCGCCGGCTTCATCCCGAGCCCGTTGGCATCCAGGGGACGAGTGGCCACCACCAGATACTCGCGCACGACCTGTCCGCTCACGACCATGTGCAGCCCCTTGGGACCCGCCGTGGAGAGCACCTCCCGGGCCTCCGCATGCAATGACCGGCCACGGTCTGTCGCGGTGAGAAGAATGTTCGTATCGACGAACAAACGATCACCGGCCGCCGGCTCCATAGATCTCCTCCCGTCGCCAATTCGAACCCCCACCCGTATCCACCGTGATCAGATCGAGCCCGCCGGCCTCCGCCGCCGGCGGCGCCAAGCGCCCCGCCTGCTCCAGTATCGCCCGCAGTTCGCCCTGCAACGACCGATGGTGCAGCCGCGCCAATCGCTTCAGCCGCTCCAACGTCTCCTCCGGAACATCCCGGATGTGGACCGATTTCATAGTGGTAGCATAATGCTATTTGGAGCATTGTCAAATGGCGTTGAGACGGCGCAGGAAGTCCTCGCCATCGACGAGTTGTACTCGTCCGGAGTCGATGTCATCGGCGCGGCTCTGGAGCTCAGCGAGCCATTCCGGACTGAGCCCGCTTTCATCGATCGGAGCGACGGGGCCGACGAACTCGTGCCGTTCTTCGGCACTGAGGCTTGCCTCGCTAGCGTCCTTGAAATCCAGAAGTCGTCACAAATGAGTCAAGTTTTCCGGCAGCAAGGTT
>CAYPUM010000053.1:0-13252 GCA_964413545.1 uncultured Roseibacillus sp.
ACCGGAGCGCGGCCTCGAGCGGCAGCGCGATCAACAGGGTCAGCGCCAGGAGGCCGCGACCGAACCGCCACGGCATGACCAGGTAAACGCCCAGGACCAGGGCGACGCCGAAGGTGATCGCGAGGGCGGCGAGCCGGAGCAGGAGATAGTCCCGGCTGCGCCAGTTCTCGGGTTGATACAGCTCGAACGTCGTCGCAAGCAGCAACTGGGCGGTGACCGCATAGGCGATGAATCCGGGATGGAGGAGGATCCGGGTGAGCTCGTCGGAGAACTGGCCGCCGCGGAAGCGCAGCCACGCCGCCGCCAGACCGGATGCCAGCAGGATCAGCCCATCCATCAACGCGAGGGTCGTCCCGACGAGGCGCCGGGTCGTTGAGAAGCCCTGCATGCCGGGGAATTCTGGCTGGCATCCCGGTGGTGTCAATGACATCAAACCCATCAAGCGGACCTTCAAGGTCTTGCGCGACGAGCGATTCAAGGAGTTCCGGGATGCGATCGTGTGCCCTTGGAATATCAGGGGCCTTGATTACTGCAACTGTTCAAGCAACTGAATCGCCTCGCGGCGGACGGCCTCGGCCTGGGAGCGGTCCTTGGGGGTGAACCAGAGGGTGAGGCGGCAGCCGGGGGCGTCGAGGACGCGGGCGGGGCCGTCGGCGAGGAGTTTCCGGGCGGTATCGAGGGTGGCGGGGTCGCCGCGGCCGGTCTCGACGGCGTCGCGCAGGAGGCTGAGGAGTTCGAAATCGTAGCGGCCCTCGCGGATGGCTTCCATGTGCTTCGAGGTGACGCATCCCTCGGGCCCGAGGAACTGGGGGGTGTAGGAGCGGCCCGGGATGGCGTGTTCGTTCCATGACCAGCCGCCGCCACAGTCGGCGAAGGACCAGAACTGCGAGATGGTCCCGCCGTAACGGAAGGCCTCCCACGCCTGGAGGAGGTGGTAGCTGTAAGGGTCCATTTCGCGGACCGCGCCGGAACAGCTGTAGAAGGCAAGCTGCTTGCCGGGCTTGCGTTTTTCGGGGAGGTAGACCTGCTCGTAGGCGTGGCGTTGCTCGATCCAGTTGACGCGGTTCGGGCTGAGGATGTCCGCCAAGTCGAGCACCTCGGGGTGGATGTCGTCGGGTTCGGGCCACAGGGGGTCGATGAAGATATGGACCTCGGGAGCGGCGGCCTTGATGGCGCGAGCGGTCCGGATGATGCGGGCGTCCTGCTCGCGGGTCCGGTTCTCGTCGACCAGCAGCAGCATGAGCCGGGAGGGATGGACGCCGCGCTCGCTGAGCCAAGCGGTCCAGAACGTGATCCACTCGGCGACGCGGCGTTTCTCCCGGTCGCTCGTCACCTTGCCCCTGACGGGGCCGGCCACGGCGAAATAGCGCGCATCCGGCCAGCGGTTCAGCCATGTTGCGAAGCGTGTCGTGTCGGGGGGGGCGGTCATGCGGCCGGTTTCGTCGTGTTCGCCGAAGGGCATCGTCTTGCCGGTGGCCCAAGGGACGTTGACGCCGTGGCGGGCGAGGAAGCGGGCCGTGGCTTCGAGGTTGTCGGGGGTGATGTCGCGGATCGGGCCGTCGGTGTAGTCCCATCCCCCGACGAGGAGGCGCGGCTCGTCCGGCATCGCGACCTCCGAGACCTCGATCGTGAGCGGGACTTCCGCGAGGACTTCTCCCTCGTCGCACAAGACGGCCGTTCCGTGGTGGCGGCCGGGATCGAGCGGGCCGGAGTCGATCGTGAACCAGACCTGCCGGGTCATGCCGAGGGGGATGTCGATCCGCCAGCCGTGGTCGTTCTTTGCTGCTTCGGGGAGCGCGGCGGCCACCACGCCGGCGTAGCGGGCCGGCGTCCATGCGACCTCGTGGACGGTGAGCCAGCGGGGGTGCGGGCCGCCGGGGAGGCCGCGGAGCCGCAGGGTGACCTTGCGGTCGTGGGGGCCGGCGTTGGCCGCCGCGAAGGCCGCGCCGCGGACTTCGCCGTCGAGCAGGCGCACCTCGACCGCCGCCGATGGCGGAGGGGCGGGCGGGGGATCGGTGACCTTGAAGGGATGCCACCGGTCGATCGCCCATGCGCTGAATTCCGGCAGTCCCCGGGCCTGCCAGAGGGCGGCCTGCGCCCTGAAGAGGCGGCGGTGGGCCTCGCCGTATGGCACGGTGACCCGCTCCCCGGGGGCGCTTCCCTGCAAATCGCCGAACTCGACCCGCGCCGCTTCGAGGAACGGCGTCACCGCGCGGCGGGGGAGTTCCGGCAGGACCGCCACCTGTCCGGCGAGGGCGGTCCACTGCCGGTCGAGGCTGGTCTTCTGCCAGAAGGCCGAGACCGCCCGGTCGAGTCCCTTGACGGGACGGCCGGGGCGGGGCTCGTGGAAGAGGGCTTCCGGTCCGCGGCAAACCTCGATCTCGTCGCAGACGGTGTGGTAACCGCCCGGAATGACCAGGAACACGAGGTGGCGGCCGTGGAGCCGCAGGCGGTCGGTCCAGAAACGATGAACGGCGTAGCCATCGTCCGGAGGGGGACCGTTCTGCGCGAGGCACGCCGCCAGCCCGTCGCCGTGATACCACCAGCGCTCGCCGTCGTCGGAAACGAAGAGGTGGATGGCATCCGGCCACGCCACCTCGTCCCTCCCGGCCGCGGAACGGAAGCTGAATCCCATGATCGGCCGCGGCGCGCCGAGGTCGAGCCGCACCCGGATCCAGCTTGCGAAGCTCCAGCCGACGCTGCGGATGTCCTCCCAGAAGACTCCGTCAGCCTCCCGCGCCTCGTCGCCCTCGGTGAGTTGCAGGACATCAAAGGGGTCGCGGCACGAGCGGAGGTTCGGGGCGGGGTGAACCGCGGCCGGCGCCTCGAGGGCGATGTTCACCCCGGGCCGTTGGAAGGCGGGGAGGGGCCGGGCCGGAAGGACGGCCGGGGCCAGCGCCAGCGCCGGAAGGAGAACCCGCCTCGCAGCCCGAAACCCGCCGGTGGGATTCATGGGATTATTACGGTGTCTGTAGTATGGGAAGGAAACCCTCCGGGGGCGGTTCGGACAAAGAAAAAAAGCGCGGCTCCCGCCGCGCCTTTTTGGATTGAATCCGGTTGATTGCCTGCTCCGGCCGGGTTTCGGCTCAGCCGCCGCAACCAAGAAGGAGTTCGTAAGTGCCGATCAGGTTGTCGCGGAAGAAACCGCCTTCAGCCGGCCGGCCGCTGCGGCGCGCTGCGATCGTCAAACGATAGACGGGGGCGTAGTTGTTCGCCAGATACTGCACCAAATTCTCGGTGGTTAACTCGTTGAGGTTGCTGCAGGTTACGGGGGTGATCTGGTGTCCGACGACGTTGTCCGGATTGGCTCCGGCCGAATCGCCCAGGGTTTTGCCGGGAAGGCCTTGGGCGGGGGCACTGGCGGCGAACGCAAGAAGCATCGCCGAAGAGAAGAGGCTGGTGAGTAATGTTCGTGACATGACGGTGCGCACTCTGAGCCGCGCCTCCATGAGGGTCAAGAAAAATTTTCGCCCGAAATGGCGGCCCGGCCGTGACGGTATCGTCACCCCTGCCGGGCGCTTCCCGAGAGGCCCCGGAATGGCCGTTTTTTGCCCGGCAGGCCATGAAGCGGCCCTGGATTAAAAAGAGATATAAAAATTTTGGATTAACTCACCATACGGGTTGCGAAATTATTGACAATTCCTTCACCGTTTTTTCCACAATTTGTGTCTGAATTTTCTTGAGGTTTGGCGATCGATATAGGAAACCCTTCGGTGTCAATGATCGGGAGGGTTGTCGCAGCCAACCCGATTTGTTAGGTAATAAAAAGCTTGAACAACCGTGAACCACCGGGGAAAACCCACTCACACCATCGCAGACTAATGAAACAAACAAAGCACACACTACAGGCCTCCCATCCGCTTTCGAAAAAGCTTCGGAGGTATTCCACCATGACGGTCGGCGGCGTTGTCGGGACCGTTGCGTCCTTTGAGGCGAGCGAAGCGGCGCTTGTCGTGACTCCCGCCGCCATCTTCCGGCAATCGATCAACAACTTCCCGGGCGATTACGCGCGGATCGACCTTGACGGTGACGGCACGAACGACGTGCAGATTGACGTTTTTGGGTCTGGTCTTTTGATTGCTGGCGGCGCTCCGACGTTTGCGACTCCGCCTTCGAACGGAGCGGTGGCGGGTCAGATCATCGGCGCCGCCCCGAACAACTTCCTGTATCCGACCATGCAGACGAATCCGTTGGACTTGGCCGGACCGACGGACTTCTTCAGCGGTTTCTACAGCGGCTCGCCGAACCAGTGGGGAACGCTGGCCGGCGGCGGTTTGGGCAACGGCGAATGGGGGCCCGGCGATGCTGGCTACCTTGGGGTGCAGTTCAATATCGGCGCCAACACCCACTATGGGTGGGTGCACATCCAGTATGGTGAGCGCGCCCAGGCGGCGGAATTCTTCGTGAACGGCTATGCATACGAGAACCTTGCGGACACCCCGGCCCCGGTTCCCGAGCCGTCGACGCTCGCGCTGTTGGGCCTTGGAGCGGCCGGTCTGGTGACGCGGCGGCGCCGGAGGGCTCAGGGTTGAGTGCTCCGATCCCCGGTGTCCATGGCTTGAGCAAACCGCGTTGCTTGTTGCTACGGCTTCCGTTGAGGTAAATGTTGATGACAGAGCCCAAGCCCGTGGGGCTTGGGTTTTGTCGTTTTGAGGTGAGGTGTTCGGGCGGGGAACGCTGTCGTTTGACATGGGCGGCGGGAGCTGCTTGTGTGTAGTGTGAGAGACCGCGGGCGTTGAGGAGCCCGTGGCAAGCCCCCCCAGATGATGAGTCCCGGTTCGGACTGGAAGAGATCCATTTTGCTTCAGAAGATTGCGCGCTTGTTCCCCGCGGTGGCGGCGGAGGGGGTGCTGGTTGGGGTCTCGGCATTCGAGGTGACGGAGGCGGCGCTGGTCATTACGCCGGCTGATGTGACGGTGAGGTCGACGGGTGGTGCGGTGGGGTCGCGCGCCTTCGATTTGGACGGGGACGGGCTGTATGAACTGAGGTTGCAGGTTGCCGACATGGTCTATCCGAACGCCGCAGGCAATCATGCCGCCTTCAGGGTTTTGGGGCGGGTTCCCCCAACGGGGTCCACGGTGTTCATCGCGGCGTCGAAGGGGCCCATTGTCTATCCCCATGCCCTGCAATCCGGCGGCTTGGTTGGTTCCTCGCTTTCGTTTTACGGGGGGACCGGGTGGGCGGCGTGGGAGTCACTCGTGGTCGGGGAGCGTGGGCATTGGGCCGGCGGGGCGGACGGGTACCTCGGCGTCAAGTTCGGCAGCGAGGCCGGGATCCGTTACGGTTGGATCCATGCCGTCTGGGACCCGGGGGATTTGACGCTGACGGTGGATCAGTGGGCGTATGAGGACACGGGTGCGGCGGCGGCCATCCCGGTTCCGGAAGACCCGTCTCCCGAACTGCGCATGGGGAACCCTTTTGCGCCGGGGAGCGGCCATGTGGAGCTGATTTGGACGGTTCGGGCGGGACGCTGCTACCGGTTGGAGCGCTCGACGGACTTGAAGTCGTGGGAGACGATTCATGTGACGAGCGCGGGTGCGGATGGGGAGGCGTCCCATGTGGACGACGGCGGATCCGGGAAGCGATGTTTTTACCGGGTGCAGGCGGTGGACGTGCCGGCCGTTTCGCAACTGACGATGGTCGGGCTGGATTCCGCGGCGGGCGAAGCGGAACTGCGCTGGCCGGTCGAGGGCGGCATGATGTACGAGCTTCAGCGTTCGACGGACCTGAGGGAATGGGCGGCCATTCACACCCTGACGGCGGTTGCCGACGGGCAGGGATGTTACCTTGACAAGGACGCGGGGCGGGGCGGCGCGCGCTGCTTTTATCGCATCAAGCAGCGCTTTGGCACGCCGCTCCTGCTGCTGGCTCTTGGAAGGCGGCGGAGAACCCGTGGCGGGCGGTGATGCCGGATTGCGCGCCTTGCCGAGGTTGCTTTCATAAGGGCTTGCAGGGTCTCCGGTGACGCGAAAAACTCACCCCTCACCGACATGAGCGAAACGAAACCACGCAAGGTTCTTCTGATTGGCTGGGACGGCGCCGACTGGGAGCACATCAACCCGCTTCTTGACGAAGGTCTCATGCCCAATCTCGAGGGCCTGATCAATCGTGGTGTGATGGGCAACCTTGCCACCCTTCAGCCGGTTCTTTCGCCGATGCTCTGGAATTCGATTGCGACCGGCAAACTTGCCGACAAGCACGGGATTCTCGGCTTCATGGAGCCGGATCCAACCCGCCGGGGGTCGCGTCCGTTTTCGAGTCTGAGCCGGAAGTGCAAGGCGATCTGGAACATCCTTCACCATGAGGGCCGGCGGTGCAATGTGGCCGGCTGGTGGGCATCCCACCCGGCGGAGCCCATCAACGGGGCGGTGGTTTCCAACATGTTCAACCAGGTGCGGCGCAATCCGGTGCGGGTTCCGCCGGGGACGATTCACCCGGCGAGCCGCTCCGAGGAGCTGGGGGACCTGCGGGTCGAGCCGGCCGAGATCACGGCGGAGGACATTCTGCCCTTCATGCCGCGGGCGTCCGAAGTGGATCAGGAGAAGGACTCGCGGATCCAGGGTTTTCAGATGATCCTGAGCGATTGCGCATCCATGCAGGCCGTGACGACGAGGATGATGGAGGGCGAATGGGATTTCACGGCGGTCTACTTTGACGCCATCGACCACTTCTGCCACGGTTTTGCGGAGTTTCATCCCCCTCGCCGGGAGTCTGTTCCGGAGAAGCAGTATGAGATTTACAAGGACGTGATTCGGACTGCCTACCGGTTTCACGACATCATGCTGGCGGGGCAGATGATGGCGGCCGGTCCGGACGCCCTGATTCTGTTGTGTTCGGACCACGGTTTCCACTCCGGGGCGTTGCGTCCGGAGCGCATTCCGCGGGAGCCGGGGGGGCCCGCGGTGTGGCACCGCGACATGGGGATTTTCGTGATGAGCGGGCCGGGGATCAAGAAGGACGAGCGGATCTACGGCGCCAACATCATCGACATCACCCCGACCCTGCTGGCGGCCATGGGGCTGGCGGTGGGCGAGGACATGGACGGGCGGGTGCTGACGGATGTTTTCGAGAATCCTCCCGAAGTGCGGACCATCCCGAGTTGGGAGGAGGTCGAGGGGGACTGCGGCATGCACCCGCCGGGGACCGAAATCGACTCCGCGTGGAGCGAGCAGCTCACCCGGCAGTTCGTGGCATTGGGATACGTCGACGACCATGGCGGAGACAACGAGAAGGCCTTTGAAACGGCGCAGGTCGAATGCGACTACAACCTTGCGCGGGTGTATTTCTCCTCGCGCCGCTACGACGAGGCCATTCCGCTTTTCGAGGGACTCATTGCGAAGCAACCGTGGGACGAACGCATCATCCAGCACCTCGTGGTGGCCCTTGTGCGGGCCGGATACGCGCGGCAGGGGCTGGCGCTGATCGAAGCGGCCTATCCGGACGGGTTCATGCCCGCCGGTCTGACCCTGACGCACATCTTCGCATTGCAGGCCGCGGAGGGGATGGAGGCGGCGGTCGCGGCCTTCGACTCGATTCCGAAGGACCTCTTTTCGATTTACGGGCTGCAACGGGAACTCGGCTCGGCGCTTCTGCGGCTCGGCCGCATCGAAGACGCCGAGAGGACGCTGCGGGCGGCGGTCGAGAACAACGCCGACGACTACGTTGCCATGGGGGCCCTGGCCCGGACTTGCCTTGCGCAGCGGAGGTGGGAGGAAGCGGCGGACCTTGCCCTCGAATCGGTCTCGCGCCTGCATCAGCAGCCGATGGTGCACTTCACCCTCGGCCAGGCTCTCATGAGACTCCATTATCCGGAACAGGCGGCCCGCGCGTTCGAGGTGGCGTTGACGATGCGTCCCGGTCTCTACGGTGCGCACCGTCGTCTCAGTGCCCTTTACCGGCATGAGCTGAACGACCCCGAGCGCGCCGCCCGGCATTATCACGCCGCGATGGAGTTGCTGGCGAAGCGCCGGGAGCCACCCGCGGCCGGGGAGGACACGCGCACCGGGCAGCGGTGGCCGATTCCGGAGCTGCCGCCCCCGCCGGAGCGGAATGCGATTCTGCGGCGGGAGCGGGAGGCGCCCTATGAACGGGACGCCCGGGCGGGGACGTCGGGGAAGACCTTCGTCATCGTGTCGGGGCTGCCGCGTTCCGGCACCTCGCTGATGATGCAGATGCTTGATGCGGGCGGTCTTCCGCCGCAGACCGACCATGTCCGGGCGGCCGACGAGGACAACCCGCGGGGATACTGGGAGTGGGAGGCGATCAAGAAGACCTCGGAGCTGCCGCGGCTTTTCGAGGAGACCGAAGGGCTGCAGGAGCGCGTCATCAAGGTGGTCTCGGCACAGTTGGCCTACCTCCCGGTGGAACACAGCTACAAGGTCGTCTTCATGATGCGTCCGCTGATGGAAGTGATGCGCTCGCAGCGGAAGATGATCGAGCGCCGCGGAACGAGCGGCGCCACCCGGTCCGAGGAAGAACTCCTTGCGGACTTGAGGGAACACCGGCAGTCGGCCCTCGGATTCCTGAACCGGGCCAGCAACGTGGAGCTTCTCAAGGTGAGCTACCCCGCCCTCGTCACGAATCCCGGCACCGCGTGCCGGAGGGTCGCGACCTTCCTCGGCGACAAGGTTCCCCGTCCCGAGGAAATGACGAGCGTGATCGACGCGGAATTGTATCGCCAGCGGGCCACCGGGGTGGCGGAATCCCCGGCGCCCGCCGGGCCGGACGAGGCGCCTGAAGAATGACGGAGCGGACGCGAGGGTGGGTTTGCTTCCTTGCGGCGGCCGTCGTCCTTGGGTGGTCGGTATTCGCTCTCGGGACGGCCGTTTTCTGGCAGCGGGCGGTGGCGGGGGTGCTGACGGCGGCCGGGGGGCTGCTCGGTGTGGCGTTGCTTCCCGGCTCGGGACGCCTGCCGCCGATTCCGCGGCTGCTGGCGGGCGCCTCTCTGCTCCTGTTCGGATACGGCTGGTTCATGGCGGTGAATGCCGTGGCGGAACATTCCCTTGCGGGGTTCGAGTTCACGATGATCGAGAACCGCCCGTTTGAGGAAGCGCCGGGCTCGGTGGCGCGATCCGCGAGCATTCGTGCGATGTTGGAGTTTACGGCGGTGCTTCTCGGGATGTTGGGCGTCCTGCGGGCCGCGGAGTCGTCGGCGTGGAAGCGGTTGGCGGAATTGCTGGCGGTTTTGGCGGTGGTGGTCGCCTTGGTGGGCATGTTCCACAAGGTTCTCGGCGTCGAATCCATTTACGGGTTTGATGCCCGGCATCCGAGCACCTTCTTTGCGCCTTACGTTTACAACGCCAATGCCGGGGCTTTCATGAACCTGTGTCTTCCGCTGGCCTTCGGGCTTGCGCTGGCGCGGGTGGGTGACGAACGGGCGCGGGCGGCGGGGGGATTCTGGGCGCTTGTCACGGTGGTCATCGCTTCCGGGGTGGTGGTGACCGCCTCGAAGGGCGCCGCGATCATCCTCCTGCTTTCGCTTCTGTGGCTCGTCGCCTGGAACCGGCGGCGACTTGGCGTGCTGATTGCGTCCTTTGCCTCGCAGCGCGGCCGGCGCCTCGAACGGGTCCTCCAAGTGGGGGTCCTCTCCTTTCTGGCGCTGGCGTTCCTTGCCATCGGGATCAGCTTCTTCATCTGGCGCTGGGAGGAATTCTTCGGGAGGTTCGACGATCCGGAGCGTCTCGTCACCGGACGCGAGGGCGTCATCCGCGTCATGCTCGGCATGACGAGCCCCGCAGAGGGAAGCTGGCATGGATTCGGCCCCGGAACGATCCGGCATCTGATCCCTTACTTCGCCTGGGGCGAGACCGGCGCGGACTTGCAACCGGGGGTTTGGACGCATGGCCATTGCGATCCGCTCCAGACCATGATCGAGTGGGGCTGGATCGGGGCCCTGCTTTGGCTGGTGATCGGCGGGGGGGGCGTGGTCTGCGCCCTGCTTCTCGTCTGGAAGCGGCGTCTCCGCACCGAGGAGGCGCCCCTGCTGCGCGGGATGGTGGTGGCGCTGACCCTCGTGGGCCTGCACTCATGCATGGATTTCCCGCTCTCGATCTACTCCATTCACCTTACCGCGATGCTTCTCTGCGGGGTTTGCTGGGGGCTGGCGGCGCGGCGGCTTCGGGGCAAGGGGAGGGAGTGGTGATGGGCGGACGCTCTCACCGCTTCGCGAGTTCCTGCAACGCGGAGGCCTCTCCGGCGGGGACCTTGTCCCAGTCGATCCCGGCGGCGAGTTTTTCGACCTCGTCGTGGCGTCCGAGGCCGGCAAGGACGGCGGCGTAAACGGCCTTGTCGGCCGGCGGGCGTTCGGCGAGGGGTTCCTCGATTTCGTCGAGAGCTGCGAGGGCCGGTTCGGGTTGGCCGGTTTTCAAGAGGGCGAGGGCGTAGGAACTCCGGAACTGCGGAATGTCCGGAAAGGTCTCCACCAGCCGGCGGAGGACCTCGACGTCGTTTTCGGTCGCTTCTCCGAGGAGGACTTTCAGGTAGTGGTAGTTGTTGACGAGGCCGGGATTGCCGGGCTCCCTTGCCAGCAACTGGTAGTTGATCTTGAGGAGGCGCTCGATGTCCCCCGTCTCGTAGAGCCATGCGAAGAGGGATTCCAGTTGGCGGGCCTGGGGGGGAGTCCCCCGGGGGTGTTCGATGGCGCGGGCGAGGGCTTCCATCTGGCGGTCGCGCAGGCCGGCCCGCGCCGCACTACTGGAAATTTGGTAAAACCAGTTGCGGGAGGGGTCGTTTTCGGCGGCTTCGAAGGCCTGCTGCCAGAGGATGACGGCCTCGGACTCGTTTTCGAGCTTGGTTGCCAGCGCGGCGCGGGCCGCGAGCAACCGGACGTCGGGGATGTCGACCGGCGGATCCTCGAGTTCCTGCTTCAACTCTTCGAGCTTGCCGAGGCCCTCGAGGGCCCCGGCGCGCTTCTCGAAGAGGGTGGCCGACAGCCCCTCCGGGCGCCTTGAGGGATCGGTCAGGTCGACGATCCGCTGCGCCTCGCCGAGACGCGCCAGCCACGCCACGAGTTCCTCGAGGTGCTCCTGACGGTTTTTTGCGATCGTCTCCTCGACCAGTTTCTCGCGTTCGACGACGCCCAGCCCGATCCGGAAGAGATCGAGGCGCAGGCGGTCGGCGAGCGGCAGGGACTCGTTTCCGCCGAAGCGTTCGAGGGCCTTTTCCGCGAGCTTTTGGGAGATCCATTTGTCGGGCAGGGCGGCGAGGAGTCGCATGGCCTGTCGCGCCAGTTCGTCGTCCTTGCCGGTGAGGACGCGTCCGAGCCGGGCGGCGGTGGCGCCCTTGGCTTCCTCCTTTCCGCTTGCGGCGAACCCCTGTGCCAGCAGGAGGTCGAGGGCGGGGTTGCGTTCCGCGGCGGGCACGGCGTCGGCCATTTCCGCCGCCTTGCCGTAGTTTCCGGCCATGAGGTGGAAACGCACCAACTGGTAATGCATGGCCGGATCCTCCCGCTCCGCGGCGTCGAGGGATTCCACCATCGGGGCGGCCGCCACGACCTGCTTCTTGTCGAGAAAGACTTCGATGGCGCGGGTCCGATCCTCGAGGGTTGCTTCCGGGTGACTGAAAAGACCCGCGGCGGCCTGCAGGATTCGCGGTTCCCTGTTCTGCACGAAGGCTTCCGTCAGCAACCGGTAGGCGTCGACCGAAGATTCCAGTTGCAGCGAGGCCATGGCGGTCCGCTCGACGTCCTCCCAGTTCTCGTCCTCGGCGTATTGCCGGGCTTCCTCGAGCAGGTTCTCCGCCCGCCAGCTCGCGAAGGCTTCCCACATCGGCCGCCGAAACACGACCCCCAGCGCCAGCAGCAGAATGATGACCCCGAGGATCACCTTCGTCCTTGTTCGCAGGCTGAGGAACCAACCGAGAAGATACCGCATGAATTCGCCTCCGCCGGTTTCTTAACCGACCTGCGGCATTAGTCAAATACCGCTTTGGGCGCGACATGGGAACTTGCGTCCGCTCTGGAAATGGCGCACATTCATGCCCGGGCCGGACGCTTCCGGTTTTTTCGTCCATCATTTGAGCCATGAGCGAGAACGAGCCCTCCCTCCGTCCCCATCCTCCCGCGAAGTCGGGAGCGCAGCAGGATCTCATCGAACAGGCGGCGGTCCGCGCCAAGGCCGGCCGGCGTCCCAGATTGGGCGAGGAGGCGGAAGACGCGGCCTTCCGGCATTCCCGGCGCCGGCAGGCCTCGCTGATCGTGGTGCTGCCGGTGGTGGTGGTCATGATCCTTGCCATCGCCGTTCCGGTCTGGTTGAGCCTCAAGACCGGCCAAGACGCCGGCGGGGAGGAAGCCCCGCCGCCGGAGACCGCAGCGGGAGCTCCCGCCATTGATTCCTCGGCGGTCAGCGGCCTCTCCGAGAAGGAGGTGGCCCTCGCCTTCCTGAAAGCCCGCTCATGGGAGGAAAGAAAACGCTTCGTCCGCAACCCCCTCGAGGTCCGCGCCAGAATGCACGCTTATCCGGACGAAGTGACCGCCTATCCCATCCCGGCGGCGGGCCTGAGCGGCATGGGGGCCGTGATGCCCGGCGGCTTGATCCGCTATCACCGCTACGGGGTCGGGATGGAGGACGGCGGGAGGCGGTTGCTCTGCGTGGTGCAGACCGAACGAGGTCCCCGCGTCGACTATGACGCCTTCGCCCGCTACTGCTCGGCGACATGGGAGGAACTGCGCGACGGACAACCGGCCGCGGAAGCCCGGTTGATCGTGCAAGGAGGATCGTTCTACGGCGAGCCGTTCAAGGATTCCGCGAAATGGCGGTGTTTTCTTCTGACCAGCCCCGACTGGCCGGAATCGGCATGGGGCTACGCCGAAACCACCTCGACCACCGCCAAGGTGCTGGCGCAACTCGTCGAAAAGCGCCCCCAGCGCGTCACGCTGGCCCTCGCGCCCCCCGAGTCCGGAAGCGACGTCCACCCCCAGTTCGTGATCGAGCGGGTTGTCGCGGACGGCTGGATACGCGCCCCGAGAGACCCCGAGTCGATGTGGCGCCTGCGGCAGAAACGCTAGCGCGGCATGCCTCGGGCCATGATGCAGGATGCATGATGCAGGATTCAGGATGCAGGGAACACGGGGCTGCATCCTGAATCTTGCATCCCGCATCCTGCATCAGGCAGGGCAACCTTGCTGCCGGAAAACTTGACTCATTTGTGACGACTTCTGGATTTCAAGGACTCTAGCGGTCTCGGCACTCGTGGACGAGGGGGGGGGCGGTCAATGTCCAACAGCCAACAAGGAATGTCCAATTTCCAAGGGGAG
>CAYPUM010000054.1:0-10371 GCA_964413545.1 uncultured Roseibacillus sp.
GAGGGGAAAGACCCTGTCGAAGCTGCTGGCGGCGCTGCTCGTGGCGGGAGCAGCGGCCGGCTGGTGGATGAAGAGCCGGCCGCCCCGGCCGCTCCAGCCGCCGTTGGACGATCGGGGGCATCAGGGGTACCAGCGTCTCGAGGGGTGCAGGTGGATCGAACACGGCGCCAATGACGGGGACAGCTTTCACGTCCGCCTGCCGGACGGGTCCCGCATGCACATCCGGCTCTATTATGTCGATGCCCCGGAAACCTCCTACAAACGCTATGACGACGGCAACGACAATGCGAAGCGGCTGCACTATCAGGCGAAGTATTTCGGGAGTCTGTCGCGGAAGCGCATCACCGCCGTCGGCCGCGAAGCCCGCGGGTGGGTGAAGCACACCCTCGCGGACAGGGCGTTCACCATCATCACCAACCGGGAGTTGGTGTTCGGCGGTCCTCGCGTGTTCGCATTTGTGGAACTGGCGGAAGACGGCCGCCGGCGGTACCTCCACGAACTCCTTGTCGAGGAAGGCATGGCGCGGATCTACACCCGGGGAAGCCGGATGCCGGACGGGACAAGCGTTGCGCGGCAGGAGGCCCGCCTGCGCAAGCTTGAACGGGCCGCCCGGCGCGAAGGGCGCGGCGGCTGGGAACGCTGATCGAACCGCTTCTGAACATAGGGTTTCCCTCTCGCTCGTTTCTGGCCTTTACTCGTTCGCGCCGATGCTTGCGAAGCGGATCATTCCCTGCCTTGATGTCACCGCGGGACGGGTTGTGAAAGGGGTCAACTTCGTCGACCTGCGGGATGCGGGCGACCCGGTCGACTGTGCCGTGGCCTACAACGAGCAGGAGGCCGACGAGATCGTCTTCCTCGATATCACGGCGTCTTCCGACGAGCGCGACACCATGGTGGAAGTGGTCAGAAAAACCGCCGATCGGTGTTTCGTTCCGCTGACGGTGGGGGGGGGGATTCGAACCGTGGATGACATGCGGCGCATGCTCAAGGCGGGGGCGGACAAGGTCGGCGTCAACACCGCCGCCATTCGGCGGCCGGAACTCGTCGACGAGGGCGCCGCCTCGTTCGGCAGCCAGTGCGTCGTCGTCGCCATCGACGCCAAACGGCAGGGACCCGGAAAGTGGGGCGTCTACACCCACGGCGGCCGCAAGCCGGTCGACGGTCTCGACGCCATCGCATGGGCCCGCGAGGTCTTCGAACGGGGCGCGGGGGAGATCCTCCTTACCAGCATGGATGCCGACGGAACAAGGGACGGCTATGACATCGAGCTGACCCGGGCCGTGAGCGAAGCGGTGCGAATCCCCGTCATCGCCAGCGGAGGCGCCGGCAAGCTCGAACACCTCGTGGAAGTGCTCCGCGACGGAAAGGCCGACGCCGTCCTCGCCGCCTCCATCTTCCATTTCGGCGAGTTCACCGTCCCCGACACCAAGAGCTACCTCGCGGCCCACGGCATCCCGGTGCGCCCCGCCGTCCAATCCTCCGACACGTGAATCCGTTAACGTCAACGGATTTGCGTGCAAGCGGGGAGGCGGTTTGGCCGCATCATCTCGGGCGGTGCGGGGGAACAGGCGGCCCGCCTTGCCCGGAGGGGGTCTCCATGGGGGGCGGCGCCGTGCGGCCGGTCATTCGCGGCGCCTTGCCTTGAACCACCCGATGGTTTGCTCGAGGCCCTCGGTCATGGAGAATCGTGGTTTCCAACCGGCTTGGCGGAGTTTCGTTGCGCTGGCGCGGGAGTGGCGGACGTCCCCGGAGCGCTCCGGACCGTGAGTGACCTCGGAGGATGAACCGGTGATGGCAAGGATCTCGCGGGCGAGGTGGTTGACGGCCATCTGGCCGCCGTACCCGGCATTGAAGACGCCGGCGAGTCCGCTCGTTTCGGCGGCAAACACGAGGGCGCCGACGATGTCCTTGACGAAGATGAAGTCGCGGGTCTGTCCGCCGTCCCCGAAGATGGTGAGAGGTTCTCCGGCGAGGGCCTTTTCGATGAAGATCGGGACGGCCGCGGCGTAGGCGCCCCCGGGGTCCTGCCGGGGGCCGAATACGTTGAAGAAGCGGATCGCGGTGGTGGCGAGCCGGCCTTCACGCTGGAAGAGGTCAAGGTAGTATTCCCCGTCAAGCTTGGTGATGGCGTAGGGGCTCCGCGGCTCGGGGAGCATCGTTTCGACCTTCGGAACTTCCGGGTTGTCGCCGTAGACGGCGGCGGAGGATGCGAAGACGAGCTTGCGGGCTCCGGCGGCGGAGGCCTCCTCGAGGACGTTGAGAAGGCCATGAACGTTGATTTCGACGCACTCCGCGGGTCGTTCCATCGATTCCGGGACACTGACGAGGGCGGCGCAGTGGAAGACGAGATCGACGTCCCGGACCGCCTCCCGGACCACCTCGCGATCGGTGATGGAACCTGCAATGAACCTGCACTCGAGCCCGTCCAGATTACGAGCGTAACCGGTGCGGAGGTTGTCGAGGACGCGGATCCCGGCGGCGCGTCCATGGTAGTGCTCGACGATGTGCGAACCGATGAAGCCGGCGCCGCCGGTGACGAGGATGGTCATGAGTGGGCGATGTGGGATGTGGGATGTGCGGGATGGCGGGGTGTGGTCAGGCGTCGAGCCAGTGGAGGAGGACTTTGCCGGAGAGGCCCTTGTTCATGATGTCGAAGGCTTCCTTGAAGCCGGTGTAGGGGAGGCGATGGGTGATGACGGGGGAGACGTCGAGCCCGCCCTGGACGAGAACCGTCATCATGTACCATGTTTCGTACATTTCGCGGCCGTAGATTCCCTTGAGGGTGAGCATGTTGAAGATGACCCTATTCCAGTCGATGGCGAGTTCGCCGCCGGGGATGCCGAGCAGGGCGATTTTGCCGCCGTGGCACATGTTATCGAGGAGTTCGCGGAAGGCGCGGGGATTGCCGGACATTTCGAGGCCGATGTCGAAGCCCTCCTTCATGTCGAGATCCTTCTGGACATTGGCGATGGATTTTTCGCGGACATCGACGGCGAGGGTGACCCCCATTTTGCGTGCCAGTTCGAGGCGGTAGGGGTTGACGTCGGTGATGACGACGAAGCGTGCGCCGGCATGCCGCACGATGGCGGCCGCCATGATGCCGATCGGTCCGGCGCCGGTGATGAGGACATCCTCGCCGAGGCATGGGTATTGGAGGGCGGTGTGAGCGGCGTTACCGAACGGGTCGAAGATGGCGGCCACATCGAGCGGCACGTCGGGGCTGTGATGCCAGACGTTGGTCATCGGCAGGGCGATGTACTCCGCGAACGCTCCGGGGTGGTTGACGCCCACCCCGCGGGTGTCCCTGCAGAGATGGCGCCGGCCCGCCATGCAGTTCCGGCAGCGTCCGCAGACGAGGTGACCCTCGCCGCTGACCACGTCGCCCTCCGCGAAGTCGGAGACGTTCGAGCCGGTTGCCGCCACCCGGCCGACGAATTCGTGGCCGATGACGAGCGGGGCCGGCACGGTCGACCGCGCCCACGGGTCCCAATTGTAGATGTGCAGGTCGGTTCCGCAGATGCCGGTGCGATCGACGCGGATGAGGACGTCGTTGATGCCGATTTCGGGCTCCGGGACGTCCCGCAGATCGAGACCGGGGGCATCGGAGGTTTTGACGAGGGCTTTCACTGGAGGATGGGACGAATGGGAGCGGGGGGAATGATGGTCCTGCCCGCGCGGCCTCTCTCGCTACAGCTTCCCGAAGGCCTCGAGGACATGCGCGAGGTGATCATCGTCGAGGGCGGCGGAGACCTGGACCCGCAGGCGGGCCTTGCCGCGCGGGACGACCGGGAAGCCGAAGGCGACCACCCAGACTCCGAGTTCGAGGAGGCGTTCGCTCTTGCGGATGGCCTCCGCCTCGTCGCCGATCATGATCGGGACGATCGGGCTGGGGGAGTCCTGCACGTCGAAGCCGAGGCCGGTCAGCCCTTCGCGGATTCGCTGCGTATTCGAGCGCAGGCGGTCGACGAGGGTGGTGTCGCGCTGGAGGATGTCGAGGGCGGCGGATGCGCCGCAGGCCACGGGGACCGGGAGGGCGTTTGAGAACAGGCTGGTGCGGCTGCGCTGGACGAGGAGTTGGACGAAGTTGCGGCTGGCGGCCACGTATCCGCCCGCGGCGCCTCCGAGGGCCTTGCCGAGGGTGCCGGTGACGACGTCCACCTCGCCCCAGACGCCGCAGTATTCGGCGGTTCCCTTGCCGGTCTTGCCGATGGCGCCCACGCCGTGGGAGTCGTCCACGATCAACATGGCGTTGAACTCGCGGCAGATGGCGACGAGGCCGGCGAGGCCGGCCACGGCGCCCTCCATGCTGAAGACGCCGTCGGTGATGACCCAGACCAGTTCCGTGTTGTTGGCCCTCGTCTCCTGCAATTGGTTCCGGAGGTCGTCGAGGTCGCGGTGCTTGAAGATGGCGCGGCGCAGCGGTCGCGAGAGCCGGCAACTGTCGATGATGCTGGCGTGGTTCAGTTCGTCGGAGAGGATGACGTCGTTGGGGCCGACGGCGGTGGCGATGGCGGCCTCGTTGGCGTTCCAGCAGCTCACGTAGCTGAGGGCGTCCGCGGTTCCGGAGAAGGCGGCGAGTTTCCGTTCCAGTTCGCGGTGGGCGTCGAAGGTTCCGCAGATGAAGCGGACCGAGGCGGTTCCGGCGCCGTATTGGTCGAGGGCGCGGCGGCTGGCTTCGACCACCTCGGGGTGGTTGGCGAGGCCGAGGTAGTTGTTCGAGCAGAGGACGACGACCTCGCCGGCGTCTTCGAGGCGGACCGTCGGGCCCATCGGTCCGGTGACGTATCGGAGTTTCTTGAAGGTTCCGGCGGCGTCGATGTCCCGGAGGGTTTGAGTGGCGCGTTGTTCGAACAAGGCGTTGGTGCTCATCGCTGCTAGCTGATGATGCCGAGCGGTGCGGTGGTCTTCCACTTCCCGCGGGTGAAGTCGGGGAATTCCCGGGGCATGCCGTCCTGTGCCACGGAGGCTTCGGAAAGCGGGGAGACGGCCGACCAGAAGCACCCTTCATAGACGTTCTGGTCGAGGGGCTGGCCCTTGCGGAGGCACTCGATGATGCGGAAGAGCATCAGGAAATCCATCCCGCCGTGGCCGCCCATCTTCTTGGCGAGTTCGCCGACACGCTTGATGAGGGGGTGCTCGTACTTTTTGGCGATCTCCTCGTAGGCTTCGTCCTTCGTCCAGCCGTGGTAGCCCTTGGTGACGCCCTCGATGGCCATGCGGGCCGGGAAGCCGGCGAGGATCCCCTTCGTGCCCTGGATGAGGTTGTGCCGGGTGTAGGGGCGGGGGGAGGTTTCGTCCCACTGCACGAGGATGGTCCGGCCGAGGACGGTCTTGACGATCGAGGTGTTGATGTCGCCGCCCTTGTAGTCGAGCTGGTTCCACTGGTGGCCGGGCGGGAAGTGTTTCCTTGCGTGGAGGGCGCGGCCCATGGCGGGCGACGAGAACGAGACGAGGCGGCGGAAGTTGTCCTCTTTGCGGGCGAGGTTCATGTATTGCGCGACCGGCCCGAGGCCGTGGGTGGGATAGAGGTTGCCGTTGCGCCTTGCGTAGTGGAAGGTTCGCCACGAGCCGGTGCCGCGCTTGACTTCGTTCATCTGGCCGCGCAGCTCATGGATGTAGGCGGCCTCGCCGTGGAGGAGTTCCCCGAGCAGTCCCTTGCGGACCATGTTCAGGTAGAGGAGTTCCTCGCGTCCGTAGTTGACGTTTTCCATCATCATGCAGTGGCGGGCGGTCTTCTCGCTGGTGTCGACGATATCCCACATCTCCTCGAGGGTGATGGCGATGGGGACCTCGACGAAGGCGTGGGCGCCGGCCTTCATGGCGCCGATGGCCATCGGGGCGTGGAGTTTCCATGGGGTGGAAATGAAGACGGCGTCGGGTTTGACCTCCGCGAGCATCTTCTGCCACTCGTTTTTGCCGCCGTGGTAGAGCTTTGGCGAGTGGCCGCGCTCCCGTGCTTTTTTTCCGGAGCGCATGGCGAGGTCCTCGTAGAGGTCGCAGATGGCGACCACCTCGGCGCCGTCGATGGCGGCGACCTGGTTGCAGTGGCCGCTGCCGCGGGCCCCGACGCCGATGAAGGCGCAGCGCACCTTGTCGAGCTTCGGGGCTGCGAAGCCGCCCATGTAGCGGGCTCCGGAGGGCCGGGGCGGAACGGCTTGGGCGGCGAAGGCGGGCAGGGCCGCCATTCCGGCCCCAAGGCCGCCGAGGGACTTGAGAAAACGGCGGCGGGAGCCGTCGTTGAGGGTGATCGGGGTGGAGGTCGGTTCGTCTTTCATGGACATGAGTCAGTGGGGTAGGGATTGCGGTCTGATCAGGAAACGGAGGAAATCCGGTCGAGCTGTCGTTTCATTTCGTCCATCTGGTCTTCGATGGATTCCACGAGGCGGAACTGGGTCCGGCAGCGGTCGAGATTGTGGCTTTCGCGATGCGTCTTGAAGTAGACGTCTCCCTCGAGGAAGTCGGTCAGGAAGCGGATTCCGCATTCGAGGGTGATGATGCGGCCCGATTCGGGGAGAAGGTCCCGTTCGGCCTCCGTGAGGAAGCCGGCGGCGCCCTCGATATATCCGCGAGCCAAGGCGGTGAAATACTCGATACGCATCGAGACTTCCGAGAGGTTCCGGGTGTCCTCGCGGGCGGGGTTGGTGGCGGTGCGGACCATGTCGCCGAAGTCGTTGAGGGCGGTTCCGGGCATCACGGTGTCGAGGTCGATGACGCAGACGCCTTCGCCGGTGGCGTCGTCGATCATGACGTTGTTGAGCTTGGTGTCGTTGTGGGTGATGCGTTCCGGGAGGCGGCCGCTTTCGAGGGCCTCGACGATGAGGCTGGTGGCGGCCTCCCGCCGGCGGACGAAGTCGATCTCCCCGGAGACGGAGGCGGCCCGGCCTTGGGCGTCGGCCTCGCAGGCGCGGATGAGCTTTTCGAATCGTTTCCGGGTGTGGTGGAAGTCCGGGATGGTTTCGAAGAGGCGTTCGCCGGGGAGGTCGGCGAGCAGGCCCTGGAAGTGTCCGAAGGCGCGGGCCGCTTCGGCGGCCTGGGCTTCGCTCTGGATGGCGTCGTAGGTGCGGGCGCCCTCGATGAAGAGGTAACAGCGCCAGTGGTCCTCGCCGTCCACGAACCAGTTCCGGCCGGAGCGGGCCGGGACGAGAGTCAGGCCGCGGCGCGAGGCGTCCGCGGCGCTCGCGGCCGTGAGTTTCGCGCAGGTGTGCGCGCAGACCCGCTCGACGTTCTGCATCAGCCGGCCGGGGTCGGGGAAGACGTTGTGGTTGATGCGCTGGAAGATGTAGCGGATGGCGGTTCCGGCCTGGTCGAAGTTGACGGCGTAAGTGTCGTTGATGTGGCCGCTGCCGTAGGGGGCGGCGGAGCGGAAGTCGCCGGGGATGCGGAACTCTTGCGAGATGCGTCGGAGGTCGTGCATGACGATCGGTTTGCGGCCTTCAGGATTCAGGGAGCACGGCGCGGCCGGCCGCTGTGCTGCAGGGGTCCCGGCGGCAGCGATACGGGCGCCTGACACCTGAAACCTTGATGAAGCTCCGCGAGAGGCCGTTCATTTTCGATGCCGCTCTTTCATCAGGGTTTTCGGCGGACCCGGGTCTTGTCGAAGAGGCGGAAGAGGGCGAAACAGCAGGCGGCGGCGAGGACGGCGAGACCGAGTCCCGCCCCGGCATTTCCGTAGACGAAGTTGCCGATGCTGAAGAGGCAGGCGTAGATCATGATGGTGCCGACGAACACGCAGAGGATCTCGTAGGGCAGTTCCCATGGCTTGCCCTTGCGGTCGCCCTCGATGTCGACACCGTCGGCCTCGGCCATCTGGCGCAGCTTCGCCCAGCCGGGCCCGCCGGGTTTCGTCTTGCGGTAGAACTCGTAGAGGGTCTCCTTCGCCTCGGGCTTGGTCAGGAGGGTCGTGACGAGCCAGACGAGGGTGTTCAGACCGATGGCCATGAGGAGGCGGACCGTGGCGCCGTCGATCGTGACGGCCGGTTCCGATTCGGCGCCGCCAAGTTTGAGGGCGAGCGAGTCGAGCTCCACGCCGAGGTTGGGGAGAACGATCACAAAGACGAATCCGATGACGATCGCGGCAAACATGGCCACGATCTCGGTCAGGGCGTTGATGCGCCACCAGAACCAGCGGAGGATGTAGATGGCGCCGGTTCCGGCCCCGGAGAGAAGCAGGAGGTCGAAGGCCTGCTTGGCGCTGGTGAGGAACAGGGCGAGGGTGCCGGCCCCAATCATGAGAACGATGGTGCAGATCCGTCCCGCCAGAACGAACTCCTTCTGGTCCGCATCCGGCCGCACGAAGCGGCTGTAGAAGTCGTTGACGAGGTAGGACGACCCCCAGTTCAGATGGGTTCCGATGGTGGACATGTATGCCGCAATGATGGACGCGATCACGACGCCGAGGATGCCCGGGCCGAGTTTTGAGACCATCGCGGGGTAGGCCACGTCGTGGGCGAGGAACTTTTCGTCGATGTCCGGAAAGGCCTTCCTGATGTCCGAAAGCTCCGGGAAGACGATCAGGGAGGCCAGGGCCACCACGATCCACGGCCATGGCCGGATGGCATAGTGCATGAAGTTGAAGAGGAGGGTGGCGCCCACGGCGTTCTTCTCGTCCTTGGCGGCGAGCATGCGCTGGGCGATGTAGCCTCCACCTCCGGGCTCGGCGCCGGGGTACCAGACGGCCCACCACTGCACCGCGATGGGGATGATGAGGAGGGTGATGAGGAGCGAGAGATTACCCGGGTCCGGAAAGACGTCGAGTTTGCCGGCGATGGGAGAATCCGGGCCCACCATTCCCGAGAGGCCTCCGATGGCTTGCACTTCAGGTTGCCGCACTGCAACGACGGCGACGTAGACCGCCCCGAACATGGCGATCGAGTATTGGAAGAAGTCGGCCCAGATGACCCCCTTGAGGCCGCCGAGGGTGGCGTAGATCACCACCCCGATGGAGCCGAAGAGAATGCATTGCCATGCCGGGAGCCCGAAGAGGACCTGACCGTATTTGATGATGGCCAGCGTGACGGCCGCCATGATGAGGAGGTTGAAGAAGAGCCCGAGGAAGATGGAACGGAATCCGCGCAGGAAGGCCGCGCCGGCGCCGTGGTAGCGGAGTTCGTAGTATTCGAGGTCGGTCAGGACTTCCGAGCGGCGCCAGAGCTTGGCGTAGATGAAGACGGTGACCATCCCGGTGATGAGGAAGGCCCACCATGCCCAGTTCTTGGCGACGCCGTCCTGGCGCACCATGTCGGTGACAAGGTTGGGGGTGTCGCAGGAGAACGTGCAGGCCACCATGGAGATGCCGAGCAGCCACCATGGCATGTGACGGCCTCCGAGGAAGAACTCGGACATGTTCTTGCCAGCGGTGCGGGAGGCGACGAAGCCGATGGAAAGGACGATGACGAAGAAAACGCCAATGATGTACCAGTCGATGGTTTGGAGCTGCATGATGAGTGTGGAGCTGGTGACGGGGCTTAGCGGAACTTCTCAAGGCGCGCAACAATATCGTTGCGGAGGCGGTCGACGAAGGCGGCGGTGAACCCGGCGATGTCGAGGGCCTCGTCCGCGACGAGGGGGGTGAGGTCGATGGCCCATGTGAAGCCGGTTTCGACGTCGGTGGCGTGGGATTCGTGGAAGGTGGCGTTGGCGAGCCGCCGGCCCATGACGGCGAGGTCGTATCGCTTGCCGCCCATGATCTGGGAGTCGAAGAGGCCGTTGAGGGCGGCCTGCAGGTTGGGGCGGGCGGTGGCGGGGAGGACGCCCTTGTCGTCGTCGAGGAGCCAGTCGAGCCCGCGCCAGATCTCGCACCCCCATGCCTGCCGGGGGCGCTCGGCGGGCGGGAGGCGGCGCACCGCCTCGAGGGAGCGGAGCAGCACCGCCACGTGCGTGTCGTGCTTGTCGGCGGGGTTGTGGAGGTAGAGGACCTCGGGGCGGGCGGCGCGCAGGATGGCTTCGAGGTCGTCGACGGACCCCTTGTGCTTCGGGTCCTTGAGGTCGGGGCTCGAGTATCCGAGCTGGATGATGGCGGCGTATTCGCCGACCATGGCGGCCTTGCACTGTTCCTCGGCGCGGATGGCGGTCATCTCGTCGTCGGTGAAGGCTTCGTAGGGGCCCGAGCGGGCGCTACCGGCGCCGTTGGTGCAGGTGACGCCGGTGAACCAGCGGTCGAAGCGTCCGTAGCAGTGCTCGATGCCGTGGTATGCGAAGAATTCGAGGTCGTCCTGGTGGGCGCCGATTCCGAGATGGGTGGTGCGTTCGAGGGCGGCGGGCATCGCGGACTGGTCGGGCACGAAGATGTTGGCGCTGGCGTTGTGGAGTTTCATGGCGGAGCGAGATGCGGATCTTCGAGGCTTTGGAGTTTGGAGTTTGGATTTCAGATTT
>CAYPUM010000054.1:10471-13217 GCA_964413545.1 uncultured Roseibacillus sp.
GATTTCAGATTTGAGATTTGTTGTTCACTCGCTGTTTGCGTCTTTTGGTTCGATGGGTGGGAGGCTGGCGGCGGCGATGGCCTGGCCGTGGCGTTTTTGTTTTTCGTCGGGCATGCGGAGTTCGATCGCGGCGGCGGTTTCGGGGAACTCGTCGCGGAGGACGGTGCGGGCCTGGTCGAGGAGCAGTTCGCCGCCGGGGCCGCTGAGGACGCGTCCAAGGACGAGGAGGTGGCGGATGGCGTAGAAGCGGGCGTATTGCGCGACGGCGTATCCGAAGCAGGTTCCGATGGTGCGATAGACGCGGGCGGCGCGCTCGTCGCCGGTCTGCATCAGGTCCTGCACGGCGACGAGTTGCTCGCGTTGGGGGAGGCTCTGGTCGATGTCGAGTCCGGCGGCCGGGATGAGGCGGGCGACGGCCTGCTGGCTGAAATACTGGACGCCGCAGCCGCGGTCTCCGGACCATTCGTCGACGGGTGCGTCGGGGTGGTAGTCAAGGGGGACGAAGGCGAGTTCGGAGAGCCAGTTGGTGATGGAGCCGCCGGAGTCGACGTATCCCGCGGCGGTGCTGGTTCCCATGGCGACGCCGAGGACGGCGCCGTCGTCGAGTTCCATCGATCCGGCGAGCGCCGTGACGTCGCCGTCGTTGACGACCTGCAGGGGGACGTTCCAATCGCGGGCGATGTCGAGGAACATGTTCTCGACGCGATCCTTGAAGAGTTCCTCGGGGACGCCGCGGAAGAGGGAGGCCACCCGCACCCGGTTGTTGACGTAGACCCCCGCCGCCGAACCGCCGATGGCATCGACGCGGGGGAGGTGCCGCGCCGCGTTTCGGAGGCTGTCCATGATGCCCTCGCGGTGGTAGCCCGGGTCTTTCTGGAAATAGGGGTCCCATGGGATCTCCTCGGAATGTGCGAGTTCCCCGTCGATGACCGCGGCGCACTTGCGGTCCGATCCGCCGAGGTCGAAGCCGATGCGGCACCCTTCGAGGTGGCGTCCCGCGGACTTGCCTCGGCCGGCGGTCTTGGGGCGGGGCAGCTCGCTTTCCGGGACCGCCTCGACGACGGGATCCTCGTCGAAGACGCGGCGGACGAAATCGGCATCGAAGGCGCGGGCGCCCCGGGTGGAGTAGATCTCCTTGAGCGGCGCGGCGAGCTCGGGCGCGCCGGCCAGCAGGACGCGGCTGCCCCCGCGCGCCCAGAGGAGGAACTTCAGGACCCTCTCGACGTGCCGGAGGTTCAGGAACTGCCATTCGGCGGCCGCCGGGAGGACCGTCTCGCGGTAGAGCGAACTGCTTCCGTCGGGACGCACGAGGGCGATCGTCAGGGGGCGCTGTCCGTGCTGGCGGCAAAGCTCGTGGTACTCGCGCACCCAGAGCGAGGCGGGAACAAATTCGGGATGCAGCTCGGGCTGGTGGCGGAGGGTGATTTCGAGGGAAGTCATGGTTGGTATCGGTGGAAGGCCTCGATGGCTTCGTATTCGGGCAATCCGAGGGCGTCGTAGAGGGCGGCGGTGTGCTTGTTGCGCTCCGCGGCCTGCTGCCAGATCTCCTCGCCGGACTCGGCATGGAAGGGGGTCTGGCCCCGCTGGGACTGGTGTTGGTAGATGCCCTGCACCTTGTTCTGGAGTTCGCTGGGGCTGAGCGGGACGGCCATGTCGATGTCGTGGATTTCCCATTCCGCTTCCGCGCCGCGATAGAGCCAGATCCGGCAGTCCGCGAACCACGGTTCGTCGCGGCACGCCTCGAGGGCCTGCGAGAGCAGGTCGAAGCAGATCCCCGGCACCGAGCTGGGATCCTGCAGGTAGCCGGTGGCGTAGACCTGGTGCGGGCGGGCGTCCCGGAGGAGCCGGACCACCTTGGCAAGGTCGTCGGGTCCCGGCGCGAACGACCTGTAACGGCCATTCTGGTAGAAGGGAAGGTCGAGAAAGACGGTCGAGGAGGGATGCACCCCGCATTGCTGGGAGGCGGCGCGAGCCTCCTCGCGGCGGATGAGCCCCTTCAGATAACGCAGCTCCGGCGAGTCGGGATCGAACGGGCCCTTGCGGCCGAGTTCCTCGTGGACGCGGGCGATGAGTTTCTCGTTGGGCGGGGCGGAGTCCTGTTCGAGGTCGAGTTCGGCGAAGATCCGGCTGAGGCGGAGGGCGTCGCCGTCCGGGACCGCGAGATCGCCGGAGGTCAGGTAGACGAGGGTCACTTCGTGTCCCTGGTCGACGAGACGGTGGAGGGTTCCGCCCATTCCGATCGTGTCGTCGCGCGGTTCGGGGCTCAGGGCGAGGGCTCGTTTCGGGTGCGGGGCGGCGCGTTCCGGCCGGTGGGATTCGCCGGCGCCCGGTTTGCCGCCCGGCCAGCCGGTGATGGTGTGCTGGAAGCGGTTGAAGGCCTCGATGTTGAGCTGGTATGCCGAGCCGCGTTCGGTGATCAGTTCCGAGATCGAATTCTCGCGGTAGTCGTCCTCGATCAGTTTGAGGATCGGCTTGGAGACGCGCGACGAGAGCCAGGCGACGGCCTTGCCGGTCATGGCCGGGGTCCACTCGACCGGTCCCACCCGCCACGGGTGGCGGACGCGGGTGAGTTCGGAGGCCGCGGCGGGATCGAGCAGGATGGCGGCGTTGGGGTGGCTTTGGAGGAAGCTGGCGGGCAGGGCGTCGGATTCTTCGCCCTCGACGGCGCGGGCCACCGCTTCGGCCTTGGCGCGCCCCCATGCCAGCAGCACCACCTGTCGCGCGTCGAGGATCGTCGCGACGCCCA
>CAYPUM010000055.1:0-7029 GCA_964413545.1 uncultured Roseibacillus sp.
GGACCATCGATCAGCAGCGATCCGACAAGGGCGACTGACCTGAACAGCTGATGATCATGAAATTATACGTAGGCAACCTGCCTTACTCTGCCTCCGCTGATGATATTCGCGGCCTCTTCGCCGATTTCGGCGTGGTGGAAGACGTGCATATCCCGCTCGATCGCGAAACCGGACGCCCCCGAGGATTCGCCTTTGTCACCTTTTCCAGCCGCGACGAGGGCGAAGCCGCCATGCGCGAGCTGGACGGCAGCGACTACAGTGGCCGCTCCCTGCGCATCAACGAAGCCGAGGAACGCCGCGGCGGCGGCGGCGGCGGCGGCGGCGGCGGCGGCGGTGGCGGTGGTGGCGGCGGCGGCGGCGGCGGACGTCGTGGCGGTCGCGGAGACCGCGGCGAGCGCCGGGGAGGCGGTGGCGGCCGCTATCGCTGAGACGCACTCCCCCCCTCCAGCGCCACACGCCGCTCATCGAGAGCCCGGTCTATCACGGCCAGCTCCTCCTCCGTGAGCGCCCAGTCGCCCGCACCCGCGACCTGCTCTGCATGGCGCCGGTTGCGGACCCCCACAATGGCGGAGGTCACCTCCGGCCGACGCAACGTCCACGCAATCGGAAGTTGCTCCAACGGCCGGTCCATGGCCTCCGCAATCGGGGCCACGCGCTCCACGGCTCGCAAGTTGACCTCCAGCCACGACGGCTGAAAATCCGGATCACGGCGACGGTGATCGTTGTCCGGCAGCGAGGCAGCGCGCTCGGGCGTGAAGCCTCCTGTCAGCAGGCCTTTCGCCATCGGGTTGTAGCACACCACTGCAACGCCCTCCGCCGCGCAATAGCCAGGAACAAATCGAGGTCCGTCTTGCCAGGTTGTCGCGTTCGCATCGCGGAAAACCCGAACCGCTTTCCGGACCCGCGTCAAACCCGCGTCTCCCCGCGCCCTTGACGAAATCCCCCCCTCCGCCGGAGCCTCCCCCGCAGGCAAACCCCGTCCGTCACCCGGATCGCCGGTCAATCGCTCGCCCCCGACTCGATCGTGCCGCCACCCGAATCCCGCGCATCCGCCCATGACGCACCCCGGACACCCCGTCACCCTGCGCCGCAAGGCCATCGGCAAGAGCATCGTCTACCTCGACCGCTACTTCGTCGGCTCCGAGCCCCGCTTCTACATCGAGGCCAACGGCCCCGATTACCGCGTCTGGAAACGAACCCGCCCCGACGAAAACCGCGCCCTCGAAATCTACCAGCGCTACTGCTTCTGGGTCTGGTTCATCGAAGCCTTCGACTTCTTCCCCGCCACCCGCCTCATCACATGGATCATCCACAAAACCATCTGACCCCGGCAACCCCTCCATCCACCGTCGCCCTCCGAACCTCCCGCACGTATTTCCGTTAATGTTAACGAACTTGCGTGCACAGGAGGCGCCCTGTGGGCGCGACACGCGGCGGGCCCCGCCGGGCCATGCTCCGCTGCACTCCGCCCTCGACACTTGACGGTCCGTCCCCGACACTCCGCCGATCCGGCATGCAGGACATCACCAATCACACTTCGGTGGAACTCGGCATCGTGCCGACCCACAGCGGTTTCGTGGGGGCCCTCGTTCCCGGCGAGGCGGGAAAGCTTCCGCGGGGTGCGGACGGCCGGTTTGTCGTTTTGGCGGCCGTTTCAGAACTTGCGGCGCGCTCCCGCGTCAGGCTTGAGAGTCTTCAACTCTCCGTCTTTCCGGGAACCGACGATGGCGACCTCGATGAACTGATCGTGGGTCTCAAGGATCTCGGTCTCCGCCTCTACCTTGTCCTGATGGTCGGCGGAGTCGACCCGATGGAGCCCGCCGACGAATCTGCGGTGGTCGACCAGCTTCTTCCCAGTCTGGAGGCCGCCAAGCGGCACGGCGGGGCCTTTGTTTCCTCGACCTCCATCGAGGCATGGATGGCCGAAGGCGCGGTGCGGCGTGAAGGGGCCGCCTTCGAGGCCGCCGTTGCGCAATGCGTCAAGGTCCACCTCCGTGCCTGCCGCGAAGCCAGCCTTGCCGGCTCGCAGATCAACGAGTGGCACTTCGAGTTCCTCCGTCCCGGCGAGTTCCAGACCTTCACCGATCTCGGCCGTGTCTGGACCCTCATCAAGGCTGCCAACGAGGAAATGGGCGCCCCCTTCTTCAAGGCCATCATCGACGCCGCGCACTGCGGCGACTCCCCGCTCGACATCCCGGAGAACCTGGACCTCATCACCCGCATCGGCGCCGCCGGCGAACTGGGCTGTTTCCACGCCTCCGCCCGCACCACCCGCGGCTGCCTCTCCACCGACGACGGATGGGCCGGCGCCCTCCTCACCGCCGCCGCCCGCACCGGGACCCTCCGCAACGTCTTCGTCGAAATGTTCCGCCATGACGACGAGGCCCTCGCCGCGCTCCGCGCCCTCGACCCCGGCCATGGCGTCGACACCCGCGACGGCCGCGACTACACCCAACTCGTCGCCGACGGTCTCACCGATACCGCCCGTCGCCTCAACAACCTCAAGGCGAGGGGCATCCTCCAGCCCACTTCGCCTTCGCGAAGTTCCCCCATGATCTGATCGATCGTCCGCTGATCGTCGCGATGGCCCGGCTGGCATAACCGGGCGAAACCTCATCACTTTCACAGACATCTTCCGCTGAACTCAGTGGCTGGCTGGCGGTAGTCTGGTGTCGCGGACCATTGCAGCCCTGCTTGTATTTGGTGACCACCGCCATGACGCGCTGGAAGTCCGGCAGGCTGGAGACGGCGCTGAGTTGGCGCAGGTCGCGTTCGAGGGAGGTCTGGACGTAGCCCCCGAACCAAAACCGGCGCGCTTCCTCATCCGGGCCCATGAGCGCCGAGGCGAACCCTCCGCGGAGCCACCAGGCCCGCCCGTCGCCCCCGGCATACGACAAGCCGGAGGCTTGGCAGCGATTAGCCGGGGGTTGAGGAACCCGCCCCGGCGGGTGACGACACCCCCGGCCGGCAGAAAAGGGGGGCGACCCCGGGACGGGTCGTAGCCGGCGTCGCAGGGCTCGACCATCGGCCCGACCCGATCGAGGTGGAGCGATCCGTCCGGGTGCAGCGGCGTCCAGGTAGCTGCGATGAGGCCGGCCAGTCGATCGGATAGAGGCATGAGGAGACAAGGGTGACCGTGAAGGTGAATTGGTTGGCGCTGGCGTCGTGGGTCACCGCCAAGCTCAGCGCGGAAGTCGCCGCCGCCATCCTGATGACGAACGCGAGATCCCAGCCACCGCCGAACGCTCCCGAGGCGCCGTCGCGGAAGGCCTCCCCACCGGCGTGGCCGGCATTGGTCCAACCGCCTTGGAGGTCGGCTGCGCGCCGCCCGCCTTCGCGAGTCCCCAAAGCACCCGGACCTGCCCGGGTGTCAGCAGGTCGATGATGCGCGCATTGGACTCGCCCCCGGCCTGGTGAACATCAACTCCTCCCACTCATCCAACTGCATCAGGGCCTGGAACTCGTCGAATACCACCGCCAGCGGCCTCCGGCGCCCCTCTTCCCGGATCGGATCGAGGACTCGTTCCAGCGATCGCGGCGGCAACTCGGGCGTCCGCGCCAGATCGACTGAAAATGACGGTTCCCCCGTTTGCGGGTCGACCGATACCTGCGGTCGCAAATGCGCGAATGCGCCGAGAATCCGCTTCAGGGACATGCCGCGACGGCTCTGGTGGATCAGGAACGCTTCCGCGATCAACTCCGCCAGGCTGCGCACGCTGCTCCTGCCCCAACAGTTCACCAACACACACCCCACCTTCCTCAGCCTCAACGACGGCAACGCGGCCCGCGATCTCGTTTCGCCGCAGCCGGCGGTCGACACGACCCCGGCAACCGACCAGTCCGACACGGGTGCGGTCCCGGGCGGCCGGACGTTCACCACCCCGGTGCCGGGCAGCGACGACCGACTGTCATCGATCACGCTGAGCGCCGGTTCGCGGGAGCGGGTCGGGCGCCTGCTGGTGATCGGCGGGGGCGCCAGCACGGCATTCGACCCGGCGGGCAGCGTGCTCGACGCGGTGGATGCCCCGGCCGGCGGCTGGCAGAAAACAACATCCGGTCTGCACAATAGACCAGCAAATTGTTGCAGGATCACCGCCGGGCGGCAGGTAGACGACCAAGGTGATGAGAAAATGGTTGATGATCGGAATCTTCGCGACCGGGGTGGCCGGGGCGCCCGCCGCGGTCGAGTCGTTCGAGTCGCGCCCGGCCGGCGGATTCGAGTCGTTGGCCAGCCCGCTCGGCAGGTGGTCGGCGCCCGCCGGCCATGCGGCGATCCACGACGAGTATGCCAGGAACGGCAGCCAGTCGCTGCACCTCTGCGGCGGTGCCGGGCGCGAGATGGTGCTCGCACTCGCGGAGCCCATGGCGGCGGCCGGCGAGCTCCGGTTCTGGGCCGAGCGCTGGACGGGCCGCGCCCCGTTCTCGTTCCGGATCGACGCGCGGGAACGCTCCGGCGATTGGCGCGAGGTATACAACGGGGACGCCGCGATCCGGGTCGGCGGCTTCCATGTCGAGGTCGGCGTGGCGCTGGATCCGGGGGTCGCGGCGCTGCGATTCCGGTCGACCACTCCGCCGAACAGCGGACTCCTGATCGACGACCTTGCGATCGGACCCGCCAGGCCGCTGGGGGCGGTGCGGGCGGATGCCATCCAGCCGGTGGTTCCGGTGCTGGTCGGCAAGCCGGACAACCCGGTGGTCGGGCTGCGGGTGCAGGTGGCCGGCGGCCTGTCTGGCGCCCGCCAACTGACGGGGCTCAAGGTGACGCTCGCGGGAACCACGCGCCTGCGGGACGTCAGGACGGTGCGGGTGCTCAGGGGCGGCCCCGACGGGCCGGATGGCAGGGCCGGCAGGTTCGGCAAAGACGCCGCGCCGCGCGACGAGATCGTCTTCAAGGACCAGCATCCGCTCGCAGCCGGCGACAACTGGCTCTGGCTCTGCGTCGAACTCGTCGAGACCGCGGACCTCGACGGCCACATCGATGCTGCCGTCACGGCGATCAAACTCGACGACGGATCGATCCACGAGGTCGGCGAAGACGGCCCGACTGCCGACGCGCTGCGGATCGGCCGGGCCCTGCGGAGACGTGGCGACGACGCTTCGCAGGCCTACCGCATCCCGGGCCTGGCGACGACCACAAAGGGAACGCTCATCGCTGTCTACGACATCCGCCGTCGCGGCGGTAGCGACCTGCCGGGCGACATCGACGTCGGAATGAGCCGCAGCACCGATGGCGGGCAATCCTGGGAGCCGATGCGGGTCATCATGGACATGGGCGACGATCCAAAGTGGAACTACGACGGGATCGGAGATCCGGCGGTGCTCGTCGACAAGACCAACAACCGGACCTGGGTCGCGGCTGTGTGGAGTCACGGCAACATCTCGTGGAACACTTCCGGCAAGGGGATGAATCCGGAGCAGACCTTCCAGTTGATGATGGTCCGCAGCGACGACGACGGCCGCACCTGGTCGCAGCCGATCAACGTCACCGGACAGCTGAAGGATCCCGACTGGCGCCTGCTGGCCCAGGGACCGGGACGCGGGATCACCCTCCGGGACGGCACGCTGGTATTCGCCGCGCAGTTCCGGGCGGGCAACGGCGCCCCGCACTCGACCATGATCCACAGCAAGGACCACGGCAAGAGCTGGACGATCGGCGCCGGCGTCAAGGGCAACACCACTGAGGCACAGGTGGTCGAACTCGGCGACGGCGCCCTCATGATCAACTGCCGTGACAACCGCGGCGGCGCCCGCACCATCGCCACCACCACCGACCTCGGCCGCACCTGGACGCTGCATCCGACCGATCGCAAGGCGCTGATCGAGCCGGTCTGCATGGCCAGCCTGCTGCGCATCGAGCACCCCCGCTCCGGCCCGATGCTGCTGTTCTCGAACCCGAACACCCGCAATGGCCGCCGCAAGATGACGCTCAAGGTCTCCACCGACGAGGGGATGACCTGGCCAACCGAACGCCACACGCTCTACGACATGCGCCCCGGCTGCGGCTATTCCTGCCTCAGCCCGGTCGGCGAGGACCACGTCGGCTTGCTCTACGAGGGGATGTTCGAACTCTACTTCCTCCGCTTCCCGATCGCCGAACTGATGGGCGGCCGGCCGGGAGAATGAAAACGAATTGAATCGAATGACCCCTCCCCCGCTAACGACCGCCGCCGGCCGCGCCGCCCTGATAACGAGTTGCCGCGACGGGTTGCTCGAAGACACGTTGCCGTTCTGGTTTCCGCGGTGTGTGGATGCCGAACCCTGAGACCATGACCTCCCGCCAACGTATCACCGCCGCCCTGAACTTCGAGCCGCCCGACCGGTTGCCGGTTTCAGACTCGCTGTGGGACGGGTTGCACCGGGACTGGATCGCGGAGGGGATGCCGGCGGACGTTTCCCCCGCCGGCCACTTCGGCTGGGACATCGAGTCGATGTTCATCGATGCCTCGCCGCGCTTCGACATGATCGTGCACTCGCGCCGGGACGGCTGGATCACCTACGAGGACCGCGCCGGCTACACGGTGCGCAAGCTCGACGGCCGCAGCGGCACGCTCGACTTCCTCGACCACAAGACGAAGAACCACGCCGACTGGGAAAACGTCACCAAGCCGCGGATGGTGCTCGACGACCCGAGCGGCGCCGCACGCATCGATTCGGCCGGCTACTTCTGCCACCACGACCCGTACCCGAGCTGGGACGAGGCGGCCCGCCGGTTTGACGCGATCCACGCCCGCGGGCGTTTCGTCACCTTCGCGGGCTACGGCCCGTGGGAGGCAACGTGGCGTCACCACGCCCTCGACGAGTTGCTCGTCGACGTCCTCGACGATCCCGACTGGTGCGCGGACATGTTCGCCACCCACACCACCCTGCTGCTGGATGTCCTGCAGCGGGGTCTCGATCACGGAATGAAGCCCGACGGCATTTACCTGGTCGAGGACATGGCGTTCAAGACCTCGCTGCTGATCAGCCCGGCGAGTTGGGACGCGCTGCTGCGCCCCTGCTACGAGCGGATCGGGGCCTTCGTCCGCCGCC
>CAYPUM010000055.1:7129-13097 GCA_964413545.1 uncultured Roseibacillus sp.
TGGGACGCGCTGCTGCGCCCCTGCTACGAGCGGATCGGGGCCTTCGTCCGCCGCCATGGGATCCGCTTCCTGATGCACAGCGACGGACGGATGTGGGACCTCATCCCGCGGTTGATCGAAGTCGGTGTCGAGGCGCTCAACCCGTTCGAGTGCGCCGCCGGCATGGACATCGCCGAGCTGCGCCGGCAGCACCCCCGCCAAATGGCCTGCTTCGGCAACATCAGCGTCCACAACCTGCTCGGGAACCGCGCCGCCCTCGACGGCGAGCTGCAACGCAAGATCCCCCACGCCGTCAACGGCGGGTTCATCATGCATTCCGACCACTCCATCCCCTTCGGGGTGAAATACGAGCAATACCAACGCGCCCTCCAACGCGCCCGGGAGATCTTTGCCACCGAGCGGAGAAGCCGCTTTCGGGTGTCGGAATTCAGTGGGCCCGACGGGACGGAAGGGCGGGACACGCAGACGGATAAGCATACGGTTTAAGTGCAGGCGCCCGGTGCGCGCCGGTGTCGGGCCGACCTCCAGGCCCACGGCGGCGGCACCCCGCTTCCCGGCGCCTCTCCGGCGCAAACAATACGCATTCCACTACGTCCTGTCCTCCGGCCTCGGGAACCCGGGGCCTCCGTCCCCCCGTCTCCCTCTGCCGGGAAGCGTCAATAGTCTATTTGTCTGTCTCCCCCGATCCGTGGGTGTCCAGGGCTTCCCAGAGAGGCATGATTGACGCCGCCCTGCGGAAGTTGGCGGGGTTCGTGTCGGTTTCCCGTTTCAACCCAGCCCCTCGGATACCCCGATGGCATTGTCTTTCTGACACCCGAAACCGGACACCTGGGCGCCGGCCCGAGGCGCAACTTTGTTAGAAGATCCGGTATTCCTTGTTCACCAGCTTGTTTGCGTCGGGCACGTTGGCGCACTTGAGGTCTTCGCCGTCCCAGTCGATTCTGCGGCCGGTGCGGATGGCGACGTTGCCGAGCAGGACCATTTCGGTGAGCGGGCCGGAGTGGTCGAAGTTCGAGCCGGGGGTCGAGCCGCCCTTGCAGGCGTCGATCCACTCGCGGTAGTGGCCGCCCTTGATGCGGGGGATGGTTTTGGGCGGCGGGTTCGAGCGCAATTCCTTCATCCGCGACTCGGGGAGCAGGCGGGGGCTGCGGCAGTAGGCGGACGGGTCGTAGATGGTCCCCTTCTCGCCGATGAGCAGGAACCCGTGGCCGGGGAGCTTTTCGCCATCCGGCAGATCCTTCGGCCGCGGCGGCCGCTTTTTGCCGTCGTACCAGACGAACTTGAGCGGCGGCATCTCTCCGCGGGCGGGGAACTGCCAGGTGACGATCGACCAAGCGGGTCCGGTTTCGGCGAAGACCTCGGCGGTTTCGGCTTCGATGCTGGCCGGCGATCCGAGGTCGAGCGCCCAGAACGGGGCGTCCATCACGTGGCAGCCCATGTCGCCGAGCGCGCAGGAGCCGAAGTCCCACCAGGCGCGCCAGTTGAACGGGACGTAGGCCGGGTGATAGGGCCGCTCGGGCGCCACGCCGAGCCACAGGTTCCAATCGAGCGTCCCGGGCACCGGCGGGGTTTCGGCCGGCCGCTGATCGGGGGCCTTGGCGCCCTTGCCGTGGTGGTCGCTCCACGCGTGCACCTCGTGGACCGGGCCGATCAGGCCGGCTTGGACCCACTCGCGGACCAGGCGGGTCCCTTCGGACGCGTGCCCCTGGTTGCCCATCTGGGTGACCACGCCGTGCTTGCGTGCGGCGAACCGGAGTTGGCGGGCTTCCCAGACGGTGTGCGCGAGCGGTTTCTGGATGAAGACATGCTTGCCCGACTCGATGGCCATCATGGCGGCAGGAAAGTGGGTGTGGTCGGGCGTGCTGATCGTTACCGCGTCGATGTCATCGGCCATCTCGGCGAGCATTTTCCGGTAGTCGGCGAATTTCGGCGTGTCAGGATGGCGCTTGAAGACGCCGGCGGCGCGTTCGCGATCGACGTCGCACAGCGCCACGATCTTCTCCTTGAGCATGCCGTGGAAATCGCGCGCGCCCTGGCCGCCAACGCCGATGCAGGCGATGCGGAGTTTCCGGTCGGGTGCGATGATGCGGCCCGTGGCGCTGGCAGCCGTGGCGGTTGTCGATCCCCACGGAGCAGAGAGCGCGGCCGCGCCGAGGCCGGTGGTTCGGATGAAGTTGCGTCGTTTCATGGTGGGGTCGTCTTTTCTTGGGCGGAGTTGGTTTCGTCATCCCATTCCGGCGATGATTGCCTTGAGGCCATTGAGGGAACGCTCGGCGCATTCGAGCTGGGTCAGGTCGCCCGGGCGTTTCTCCTGCTCGACGATGAACCAGTCGGTGCCGCCGACCTCGCGGCAGGCGGCGATGACCTCCCGCCACGCGATCGAGTCCTCGCCGATGAAGATCTTGGCCTCCTTGTCCCCCTTGGCCACCGCCGGGCTGAAATGCGCGGTGCGGGTGCGGCCGGGGTATTTTCTGAGGTAGCTCACCGGGTCGCAGCCGGCGCGCGTCACGTGGCCGACGTCCATCTGGAGGACGACGTCCCCGGCGGTCCGCTCGGCGAGCAGGTCCCACCAGGTCTTGTCGCCGTCGCCGGCCTGCGCGAACTCGTGGGTGTGGTTGTGGTAGCCGCAGAACATGCCGTGCGGCTTGAGCGTCTCGGCGGCCCGGTTGAGCAACTCGGCGAACTCCTTGCTCTTCTCGGCGTCGCGGACCCGCTTGTCGCCGGGGACGATCAGGCGCCTGCAACCGATCGTCCGGTGGAATTCGATCGCCTTCGGGTCGGTCAGCGTGCCGGCGCCGACGTGCGTGCCGGCAACGGCAAGGCCCAGTTCGTCGAGCCGCTTGCGCAGGCCGGCGGCGTCGTCACGGTACTTGTAGTAGCCGGCGAACTCGACCGCCTTGCAGCCGATCCCGGCGACCGCTTCGAGCGCGGCGTCGAAATCCTCGGCGCAGGCGTGACGAACGCTGTAGAGCTGCAGCGCGATCCCGGGTTGTCGCGGCGCGGCGGCGGCGCCCACGGCGCGGTTGCCGATGGCGGCCGCGCAGAGGCCTGCGCCCGATATCCTCAACATTTCCCTTCGTTTCATTGGTCTCATTTCTCCTTCTGCGGATTCTCGAACAGGTACAGATCGGCGAACTGTGTCTTGCCGCCGCCGTGGTTCGCTGTCACCTCCAGCCGGTAATGGCCATACTCGCCCGGATCGGACACCCTGAATTCACGCAGCATGAACCGGCTGATGAACTTCTCTCCCGAGCGCTGGTCGAGAACATTCCAGTTCTTCCCGTCCTTTGACCCCTTCAGCGTCCAATCCTGCGGGTCTCCGTTCGAGGGGCCGGATTTCACGCTCATGATGCCGTAGGCGTCGATGAACATGGGCCCGTCAGCCGGCTTGACCTCGAGCCACACCGAGGGTCCTTCGACACAATACCTCGTGTGGAGGCTTCCATCAAAGGCCCTTTCCGGTCCATCCTTCCCGCTCACGCCGGGAGCGCTTCCTCTGACCTCGCCCTTCAGTTTTGTTATGAGCCCGGCTTCGTAGGGTTTCTGGTCGGCCTTCACCGACTTCCACCATTGTTTCTCCCATTCCCTGAATTGCTCGAGCCGTTCGGGGTGTTCGGCGCCGGCATCGACATCCCTCTTCTGCTCCTCGTCGAAACGGTACAGTTTCTTGCCCTGATACCTGTATCCGTTGTCGACGACCCGAAGCTGCCCGCCGTTGACCAGCGGAATCGGCTTGGGACGGGTCTTCATGGCGCCGTCGATCAACGGCAGCAGGCTGATGCCGTCGATCGGGCCCGCCTCGTCCGGCATCTCGATGTCGAGCAGGTCGAGCACGGTCGGGTAGAAGTCGAGGGTGCAGGCGGGCACGGTGGTGGCGAACGGTTCCTTCACCCTTGCCGGCCATTCGAGGAGGCCCGGCACGCGGGTGCCGCCCTCGTTCAGTTGCGCCTTGCGGCCGGGCAAACCGCCGGTCGACAGCGGGAACGCCCCGCCGTTGTCCGAACAGAACCAGAGCATCGTGTTGTCGGCGATGTTCATGTCGCGCAGGGACCTGCGCAGCGTCCCCATGGCATGATCGACCCCCGCCAGCTCGCCGTAGTAGTTGGCGGCATTCTTGTCGCAATTCTCGTACAGGGCGGCGTATTCGGGAGTCGGAATGTGTTTGCCATGCGGCGAGGGGAACCAGATCACGGCAAGGAAGGGCTTGTTGTCCTTCGCCTGTTTGCCGATCCACTCGAGCGCGACTTCCATCAGCACATCCGACGTGTCGCCGTCGCGCGGGGGCGCCTGTTTGCCGTTGTGGTAGATGTATTCGTGGCCGATTTCGTAATGGTTGCCGGCCGACCACCACTCGTCGAACCCCTGGTTGCCCGGGTGGCGCGGCTTGGGGTCGAAGGTCGCGCGCACCCCGCGGCCGGTGCCGCCGGCGGCGTGCGGGATGCCGCCGACGTGCCACTTGCCGAAGTGGGCGGTGGCATAACCCGCGGTCCTGACGGCTTCGGCGATCGTCACCTCGCGCAACGGCAGGTCGTGGCCCCAGGTCATGCACAGGTAGCGGGTCGGGCTGCGGCCGCTCAGGCAGCTGGCGCGGGTCGGCGAGCACATCGGGTGGGCGGAGAAGAACCGGTCGAAGCGGATGCCGGCGGCCGCCATCCGGTCGAGTTCGGGTGTCTTCAGCTCCGGGTGGCCGTTGTAGCCGGTGTCGCCCCACCCCTGGTCGTCGGTCATGCAGAGGATGATGTGCGGCCGGTCCGGCGCGGCGGCCGCGGCCGTGACGGTGGCGAGGGGCGCCATGCCAAGCACGGCGGCGAGCCAACAGGCGATCGTCGGCGGCAGCTGGCGGCCGGTTCGGTGGAGGTCGTGGAGGGCGTGGTTCATTTTGAGAATCATGCGTGAAACGCCCGCGGACCCCGCCAACTTTCATCCCGGAGCGACCGGCGGGCCTGCCGACGGAGCGTCCGGTTCCCGCTCCGGGGACGGTGAGCCCGAGCGGGCGCGGCCCCCCGTCGCCACGTTGACCAGCAGTTGCTCGAACAGATCGTAGACGATCGATCGCCGCTCGGCGAAGACGCAATCGATCCGTCGTTCACCGGCGGCGAACTTTTCGGTGAAGATCACCCGGTAGCCGCCGACCCGGAGGCGGGAATATTCGGCCAGCGGCCCTTCCAGCGGGCGGATGTCTCCGGCCTGGCGGGCCAGCGCCTTGACGGCGCGGGTCAGGCGTTTCCGCGGACCCGGCGCGCGGGACTTGACGAACGCCTCGACATGGGGCGCCACCCTAACCTTCGTGGTCATCGAGGCAAGCGGCGTCAAGCATCTCCGCCTCGCCCCGCTCGTAGGCCGCGATCGCATCCATCGCGGGCCGGTGGCCGAGGAGTTCCATCGTCTCGATCAGCGCCTCCATCCGGGCTGGCGACAGGACGAAGGCCGCCACCTTCCCGCGCCGCTCGATCGTGACGGCCCCGGAACGCTCCAATCCCCGCAGCAGTTTGGGAAGCTGGGCCTGCGCCTCGGTGACCGAGACCACTGTAGAATCCTTCATGAATCTACGTATGCACGTATCCTGCCCTTCCGTCAAGGCAAGACAGTCCGGCGAATCATATCCGTTCCGCCCAACGAAAACGCCGCGGCCGCGGCCAGGGTGTGCCGTTCATTCCAGTCGATCGCGCCGAACCCCTGCCTCCTCGCGCAGGTCAAATGGAGCGCGTTCCTCATGCGCTAGCCCGAGTTTCCTACCTAATCCTCCTACCTAATCCTTCACCTAATCGACCAAAGATTATGTAGAACGATTAGGAGCAAGGAAGGCCCGGTCACGGCAATGCCTTTGTCGTGCTGCCTGATCTTTCGCCTTTGTCTTCTGCGGAGATGAGGTAGCAGGATGAGGTAGAACGACAAGGAATCACCTGGCCCGAGGAGGATGACGAACGCCTGCGGGTGGTGATGCAGCTCATGAAGCTGGCGCGCGTGC
>CAYPUM010000056.1:0-12980 GCA_964413545.1 uncultured Roseibacillus sp.
GTGGCAGGAGATTTCGCGAACCGCGCCAAGTGGACGGTGACGTTGAAGCGCGGGCTGACGGCGGCCGACGGCATGGCGATGCCGAAATCGGTGCGCAAGGAAGTGCACTTCAAGCGACTCGCCCCCCGCCTCGTCCTGCCGGGATTTGACGAGGCGCAGCTCGCCCTCGGCACGCGAGACTACCGCATCGACACTGTGAATCTCGCCTCGGCGCGAATCCGGATCAAAAAGCTCGAAGGGCAGGACGCCATTCGCGCCTTCCAAGGCTACCGGCATTACACCGGCAACGGGCCGGGGCGTGAACGCCTCAAGAAACGCCACGCCATCCCCTACGAGCTGGTCGTCGGCCGGACCATCCACGACGAGGTGGTGAAATTCGACAATCCGCTCGACACCTCCCGCTCGATCAAGCGGAGCTGGGACGACCTCCTGGGTGCGGAAAACCGTTTTGCCCTGCTCTTTGTTTCGGTCGAGGGGGAGCCGAAGCCCGGAACGGAACCGGAGTTCCGCAAGCGCAAGGTCACGCAGGCCTTCGTGCAACTGACTGATATCGGCCTGGCGTGGAAACTCACCGGCGAAGAGGCCTTCCTTTTCGCCTATTCGTGTCATACCGGGCAACCGCTGCCGGGCGTCCGGTTCGACCTCTTCGGCGAGGACGCCGAACCGATGGAAAGCGCGCGCGGCGACCGCCTCGGAGTGGCCCGCCTGGTGCGCGGGCCCAAGCACCGCCATCTGCGCGCCTCGGTGGGCGGGGACGCCGTGATCGTTCCATACGACGATGCCATCCCGACCGTCTCGATGTGGCGCTTTCCGGTTCGCACTTCGCACATGCCCGAACTGCCGGGCCGCCGCACCGCCATGCTCTTCACCGACCGCGATCTCTACCGGCCGGGCGAAACGGTCCATCTGAAGGGGCTCGTTCGCCGCATCGAGCGCAACGCCCTCCATCTGGACGCCTCCGAGGGCGCACGCCTCACCGTGAGCGATCCGTCGGGGCGCGTCCTCCTCGAAAAGGAAGCAACCCTCTCGAAGCAGGGGAGCTTCGACCTCGACTTCGGCCTCCCCGAGGACCTCGTGGGCCGCTTCCACTTTGAACTCTCGTGGCCGGAAGAACTCGCCGCGGCCGCGGAAGTCGACGACTGGCGCCTGCAGGCCGCGCGGCGCAACTCGGCCAGCTTCTCGCACCGCGTGAACGTCCAGGAATTCCGCCGCAACGCGTTCGAGGTGACCTCCGACCTGGCCGTCAACGACGCGGGCGACTCCGCCCGGCTCACCGTCGCCGCGAAATACTATCAGGGCCAACCGGTCGCGGGCGGCGCCGTCGACTGGTTTTTCCGGGCCTCCCAGACCGGCTTCTACCCGGCCGGCTTCCGGGATTACCTCTTCTGCGACCACCGAACCTACGACTCCTACTACTGGTCGCACTACTTCGGATACGGGGAGTCCGACTACTACGGATCGAACCAGGCCGCCCGGAACGGCAGCGCCACCCTCGACTCCGAGGGCCGCGCCACCCTTGACCTCGCCCTGCCCGATTTCGATTTCCCGTCGCCGCGGCGCGTGACGGTCACCAGCGAGGTCACCGACCTCCGGAACCAGACGCTCTCGTCGCAGGCCACCACCACCGTCCACGGTTCGGATTTCTACCTCGGCGTCTCGCGCCACGACTCGCTGGTGCGCGCCGGCGAAGAGGCGCCGCTGAGGGTGGTGGCGGTCGGCAGCGACGGCGCCCCGGCCAGGGAGACCGTCGCGGCCACTCTCACCGTCGCCCGCGAGGTGAACCAACAGGTCAAGACCCGCACCGGGTCCGGGACCGTCGCGGTCCGCAACGAGACCCGCCTCGAAACCCTCGAAGCGAGGCCCCTCGTCATCGCCCCGGGCGACAGCGCGCACGGCGGACTCCTCGTTCCTTTCCGGCCCGCCCACACCGGCAAGCACATCCTCACCTTCCACGGAACCGACTCGTCCGGCCGGCCGTTCCGAACCGCCGTGGTGCACTACGTTTATGGTACCAAAGAACACCCCTGGGCCTACGAATCCGGCATGAGGATCAAGCTGGTGCCCGAGAAGCAAAGCTACCGGCCGGGCGAGACGGCCCGCATCCTGGTTCTCTCCCCGATCGAAGGCACGGCGCTCGTGACCTTCGAGCGTGACGGCGTCCAGCGCCACCTGCTCCGCAAACTCCGTGTCGACGACCCGGTGATCGAGGCACCCGTCACCCATCAGGACGCGCCCAACACGTTCCTCTCGGTCCTCGTCATCAAGGGAACGCTCGACAGCAGACGCGAACACCGGGAGCCCATGCTGCGCCTCGGGTATTGCGAGCTGAACGTCGAGAACGTCCGGGAGCGGCTCGCAGTGGGGCTGAAGGTTCCCGGGGATTACCACCGCCCCGGCGAGGAGGTCGTTGTCAGCGGCGCCGTCCGGGACCACACCGGGCAGCCGGTGCCGGGCGCCGAGGTCACCCTCTACGCCGAGGACGAAGGAACCCTCGCGGTGGCCGGATACGACAACCCGAACCCCCTCGCCCACTTCTACGCCCCCCGCAGCCTGCAAACCAAGGCCGGCACCTCCCTCGACAACTTCGTCTCCGAGAACCCCGAAGACCAATACCGGTTCAACAAGGGCTTCTTCGTCGGCGGCGGCCCGGGCGCTCCCGTCATGGCCGAGGGGCCGGTCCCGCGCGCCGGCTTCAACCCCTGCGCGGTCTGGCTGCCCGCCCTCGTCACCGACGCCGCCGGCCGCTTCGAGGCCCGCTTCGACTCGCCTGACACCCTCACCCGATACCGGGTCCTCGCGGTGGCGCATGAGGGCGCGCACCGCTTCGGCAGCGGCCACTCCGAATTCGTGGTCAAGAAACCCCTCATGCTGGAACCCGCCGTCCCGCGCTTCGCCCACGAGGGCGACCGCCTCCAGCCGAAGGTCCTCGTCCAGAACGCCACCTCCTTCCGCGGCGTCTGGGAGGTCACCCTGAAGCTCGACAGCATCACGAACTTCGTGAACGACATCGAGCGGGCGCAGACCAAGACCGTCACGCTTGGCGCCGACGACAGCGCGCCGGTCGCTTTCGACCTCGTCTTCGCCGGCACCGGCGCCGCCGACTGGGAATGGAGCGCCCGCCCCGTCGCGATCGAGGGGGCCGCCCTCACCCCCGCCCTGCGCCGCGAACTCTCCGACGCGGTCGTTTCCCGCTTCGACGTTGAGTATCCCATGCCCCTCCTGCGCGAGACCCGCTTCGTGCGCTTCGAGGACCCCGCCGCCCGGCGCAACCTCCTCGACGGCCTCTCCGGCGGACTCCTCGACGGCCGCGGCGAGCTGGAACTCGAGTTCGGGCGTTCCATCATGATGGAAGCCGCGGGCGCCGTCGATTTCCTACTACACTACCCGTACGGATGCGCCGAGCAGACCACCTCCAGCACCCTGCCATGGATCGCCGCGCGCAGCCTGCGCGACCACCTCCCGGAGCTGCGGCGCCGCACCATACCCGAGACCCGGGCCGCTATCCAGGCCGGCGCGAACCGCCTCCTCAGCATGCAGACCGACAGCGGGGGGCTGGCATACTGGCCGGGCGGCCGCGAGGCCACCGACTGGGCCAGCGCCTACGGGGGAATGGCCCTCCTGCTCTGCCGGGACGCCGGGGCCGAGGTCCCCGAGGCCGCCATCGACGGATTGCGCCGCTACCTCGCCGATCACCTCCGCGGTCTCGGCAGCGCGGCCGACTGGTGGGCCGTCGAAACCGCCTGCCGCACCTGCTACACGCTGGCCCTGGCCGGCGACCCGCAGGTCGCTTATCACAACAAGCTGATCGAGCGCGCCGACACGCTTTCCCTGAACGCTCTGAGCTTCCTCTCCCTCGCGGTGCACCGCGCCGGCGGAGCAAGCGCCCCGGAGACCGCCGCAAAGCTCCTCGACCTGCGCGGCACGGTCCCCCAACACGACGGCCACTTCCTGCATCACCACCCGTCCGAGGCCTACCGCCTTCTCGCCCTGACCACCATCCGCCCCGGCTCCGAGGAGTGCGACGCCGCCATCGACCGCCTCCTCCAACAACGGGGCCGCCACGGCCATTGGGGCACCACCTGGGGCAACGCATGGACTCTGTACGCCCTCGGGGAGCACGCCGCCAATGCAGAGGCGCTCAGAACCGCGCCCGTCATCACGCTGACCACCGACGAGGGAACCCGCGAGCTGCGCCTCGACGCCGAGCGCCCCTCCCACGCCATCCGCATTCCCCTGCACGGAGGTATCGAGGCGCACGCCGCCGCGCCAAAGGGCGTCTTCGCACGCATCAAGCTGGCCGCCAAACCGCGCCTGGCGCCCTCGAAGGCGGTCGCCACCAACGGCCTCCGAATCCTGCGCACCTACCAGCGGGTCCTCCCGAACGGCTCAATCGAGCCGCTGCAGGACCCCGAGGTGGGCGACCTCGTGCGCGTCGACCTGCAGGTCACTCTTCCCCGCGACGGAACGCGCTACCTGGTGATCGACGACCCCCTGCCGTCGCTCTTCGAAGCGGTCAACACCGACTTCGCGAGCCAGGCCGGACGCGTCGCCGGCCGGCGGGATTCATGGCGGATCTCGCACCGGGAACTGCGCGACGAGCGCGCCCTGTTCTTCCTGAATCGCGTCCCCCGAAGCGGATCCTACACCGTCTCCTACCACGCCCGTGTCGCCACCGCCGGCGAGGCCGCCGCGCCCCCCGCGAAGGTCGAGGCCATGTACGAGCCGGAGTTCTTCGCGCTCTCCACCAGCCGCCGGTTCCAGACCCCCAACCCGCTGCTGACGAGGACCAATCGCGCCATACGGGCGACGCCGTAGATTGCGAGCCCCGCTGGAAGGAAACCGGCCGCCATCCCAATGCCATGATTCCGGGCCCCCGTCCCCGCCTCGGCCTCCGCCTCCTGCGCCGGCAGGCCCGGGGACGCCGCGGACCGGAGACATGGTGGCGGCCGCTCGTCTGCTCCGCAGCCCTCGCAACGGGCGCCCTCCTGCTCGCGTGGTGGGCCCTCCCCATGGCGGCCCGGCTTCCCCCTGCGCTGCGCAAACCTCCGGCCCCCTCGCCGGTGTTGCTCGACCGGTCCGGGGCGGTCCTCGACCACTTCCCGCGCCGCGACCTCTTCCGGCACCGCCCCGCCGCCCCCGGGGAGATCCCGCCCGCCCTCGTGGACGCCACCCTCGCGGCCGAGGACAAGCGCTTCTTCCGGCACGACGGCATGGATTACCTCGCCACGGCGCGGGCCGCCCGCGACCTGCTCCGCGAGCGGCGCGTCGTCTCCGGCGCCTCCACCATCACCCAGCAACTGGTGAAGATCTCCTCCCCGCCCGTCCCGCGCAACCTCGCCACCAAGCTGCGGGAAGCCCTCGCCGCCCGCCGCCTCGAAATGCGCCGGACCAAGAAGCAGATCCTCGCCGCCTACCTGAACCGCCTCGACTACGGCCATCACCGCCAGGGGTGCCGGGAAGCGGCGCGCTTCTACTTCGGCAAGCCCCTCGGCGACCTCTCCCTCGCGGAATGCGCCCTCCTCGCCGGCCTGCCCCAGTCCCCCTCCCTCCACGACCCCCATCGCCACCCGGAGTCCGCCCTGCAACGCCGCAACTGGATCCTCGCCCGCCTGCGCCGGGAACTGAATTACGATCCTTCTCGTATTTCAGCCGCCATGGCCGAGCCCCTCCGGCTTTCGAAGCCCCGCGGAGCCCGTCCCGCGCCGCACCTCGCCGCGCGCGTCCGGTCGTCCCGCCCCGCCGGCGGCCCGGCCCGCATCCGCACCACCGTCGACGGCAGGCTGCAGCGGGAGATCAACGCCATCGTCCGCGAGGAACTCGACCGCCTCGGGACCTCCAACGTCCGTCACGCCGCGGTGGTGGTCATCGAGAATGCCACGGGCGAAATCCTGTGCCTCGTGGGCTCGGGCGATTTCACCGACCCCCGCGGCGGGCAGATCAACGGCGCCCTCGCCCCGCGCTCGGCCGGCTCGACCCTCAAGCCGTTCACCTACCTCCTCGCCTTCGAGCGCCTCGGCCTCTTCCCGGGGTCGGTGATCGCCGACATTCCCACTCCCTACCGGACCGCCGAGGGGCTTGACCTCCCCGTCAACTATGACCGCCGACACCACGGCCCGGTCACGATCCGGCACGCCCTGGCAAACTCCCTCAACGTGTCCGCCATGCGCACCCTCAACCGTCTCGGGGGCCCGGAGCCGCTCCACGATTTCCTGCGGACCCTCGGCCTCACCACCCTCGATCGTCCGCCCGCCGAATACGGCCTCGGCCTTACGATCGGCAACGCCGAAGTGCGGCTCGTCGAACTCACCAATGCCTACGCCACCCTCGCCCGCCTCGGCCGCCGCCGGCCCGCTGCCATTCTCCCTTCCTCGTCCGGCGCGGCGCCCTCCCCATGGCCCGCCACCCTGCTGCCGGAGCATGCGGCCGGACCGGCCGGCGGCATCTGCCAAGTGACCACTCCGCAGGCGGCCTGGCTCATCGCCGACATCCTTGCCGACAACGGGGCGCGATCCGGCGCCTTCGGTCCACGCTCGGCCCTCCGCCTCCCGTTCCGTTGTGCCGCCAAGACCGGCACCTCCTCCGACTTCCGCGACAATTGGTGCCTCGGCTTCACGGCCGATTTCACGGTCGGCGTCTGGACCGGCAACTTCGACGCCGCTCCCATGCGCGGCGTCTCGGGCGTCAGCGGGGCCGGCCCCATCTTCCATCGCGCCATGCTCGCCTGTCATCGGGATCGTCCCGCCCGCTGGCTTCTGCGGCCCGACGGTCTGACCGCCATCCGGATCGATACCCGGACCGGACGCCATTTCCTCCACGATCCGCCCCCGGGACATCCCTTCGTCTCCCGGGAGTTCTGCTTCGCGAAACGCCTCCCGTCCCCCGTGCGCCCGGCCGACTATGACGACCGGGGCCGCGCCCTCCTCCCCCCGCTCTACCTCCAGTGGTTCGAAAGCGAAGACAATACCCGCCGCGACGATCTCGCCATGGCAACCACCCCCGTTCCCCGCGCCGCGCCCGAAATCCTCGTCCCCCTGCCCGCTGTCACTTATCTCGTCGACCCTGAACTCCCCTCCGGCGGCCTCCGCCTCCGGCTCCAGTGCGCCCCCCCCGCCAGCGCCGCCAGTTGGTCCAGCCCCACCTTGCGCATCGACGGCGACACCGCCTTTCTCGAACCCGGCCGGCACCAAATCATCCTCACCGACCCCCGAACCGGCCGCACCGCCACCCGCTCCATCACCGTCGAGAGCCTTTAAAGTCGCAAATCACGCATAGCGATCCGCAACCCACGCGGCGCACTCTCGCCATGCCTCCGCTAGTGTGGCGTCATGACGAGCACCACGAACGAACCCTCCGGACAGCCCCCGTGGCTCGTCAACTGGCTCCGCGACGCCTGCACACAGGAGCAGCACCACTCAATCGCTCTTAGTGCGACCTGCTCCGCCGACCTGCACGGAATCGCCACCGCCGTGGCCGAATACCTCAACGAGTTCGACAGCAACGGCGGCTGTCAATGGCGCGCCTTCGGAATCGAGGAACTGCGCCAACTGGCAGGCGACCCCATCTGCCGCAACCTGATCCTCGCAGGGTGCGGAAATCCCCCCCCCGGCGTCCCTCCCCTCTCAGACCTCGAACTCGTCACACGGCGCCTCGCTCACATCGGGGGGGTGGTCCTTGAAGGTCAGTGCGGATCGGATGCCACCCTCGACATCCCCGAGGTTTTTCACGTTTGCCTCTGCGATGCGGAACACGCCTCGCACGCCGCTTACCACCTCTGGGTCAACCCCGCCCGTTTCCGCCCGCAAAGCCTCGTCTCGGTCGTGTCGGACAGCTTCCTCGACTGGAGTTCCGAACCCGGCGAGCAGACCCCCGCCCCGACCCCCGTCCTTCGCAGCGCCCGGTCCGAACCCCGCGCCCCCCGCGGCCCGCAGGGGATCTTCTGACGAGGCAAGCCCCGGACCGTGTATTCGGAAGTCACGAGTCGGGTCCCTGCCCCCTGACACCTCGGCAAAGAGGCATCAAATAGTTGCCAAACCTGCCAACCCCACTACAGTCACCCGCCTTCCGCGGGTGGCCTCCCGCGGCGGCTCCGCCGGACCCGCAGCCAGCAACCCCTTCATGAATGCCACCGCGCTCACGCTCCTCGTCAGCTTGTGCCTCGCGGGCATCTTCATCGTGTCGTTCGCCTTCGAATCAAAACGCCGGCGCAAGCGCAGCCTCGAACGCGAATCCCTCCTCCCGCTCGACGACTCCGACGAGTCGTGATCCCCGGCCCCTCCGATGACCACCCCCGCTGAGACGACCGAACAAATCACCGTCAATTACGACGACCGCACCGTCCGGCAGTTCGTCCTCGCCTCGATCATGTTCGGCCTCGTGGCCATGATTGCCGGCGTCCTCGCCGCCACCCAGCTCTCGTGGTGGGAGATGAACGGCAAATTTCTCGAGGTGCTCACCTTTGGCGCCTTCCGGAGCGACGGCGTCCAATACCTCACCTTCGGCCGCCTCCGTCCGCTTCACACCAACGCCGCCATCTTCGCCTTCGTCGGAAACATGATCTTCGCCGGCGTCTATTACTCGGTTCAGCGCCTCTGCAAGGCGCGCATGGCCTCCGACCTCCTCTCGAAGATCAACTTCTGGGGGTGGCAACTCATCATCGTGGCCGCCGCCGTCACCCTCCCGCTCGGCTTCACCCAAGGCAAGGAATACGCCGAACTCATCTGGCCGATCGACGTCGCGGTGGCGTTGGTCTGGGTGGCCTTCGGCCTCAACATGCTTCTCACCATCCGGAACCGCAACGAGCCCAGCCTCTACGTCGCCATCTGGTTCTACGTCGCCACCTTCGTGACGGTGGCGATGCTCTACATCGTCAACAACCTGCAATGGCCGACGGGCTGGCTCCACAGCTATTCCATCTTCGGTGGCGTCCAGGATGCCCTGGTGCAGTGGTGGTACGGGCACAACGCGGTGGCCTTCTTCCTCACCACGCCCATCCTTGGCATCATGTACTACTTCCTCCCGAAGGCCGCCAACCGGCCGGTCTACTCCTACCGGTTGTCGATCGTGCACTTCTGGTCGCTGATCTTCATCTACATCTGGGCCGGCCCCCACCATCTCCTCAACACCGCCCTGCCGACATGGCTGCAGTACCTCGGCATGTTTTTCTCACTCATGCTTTGGGCGCCGTCGTGGGGCGGCATGCTGAACGGCCTCCTGACCCTCCGCGGCGCCTGGACCCGGCTCCGCACCGATCCCGTCATCAAGTTCTTCGCGGCCGGGGTCACCTTCTACGGGATGGCCACCTTCGAAGGTCCCCTCCTCGCGATCCGGGCCGTCAACCAGCTCTCGCACTACACCGACTGGACCATCGGCCACGTCCATGCGGGTGCCCTCGGCTGGAACGGCTTCATGGCCGCCGGCATGTTCTACTGGCTCGCCCCCCGCCTCTGGAAGACGCCGCTCTGGTCGGAAAAGTGGGCCAACTACCACTTCTGGATCGGGTTGGTGGGCATCCTCTTCTACGTCGCCGCCATGTGGGCCGGCGGGATCACCCAGGGCCTCCTCCTCGGCGCTCTCGACGCCACCGGCGCCAACCTCAACGAACCCGACTTCGTCAACACCCTCGAGGCCATCCATTGGCCCTACGTCTTCCGTTCCGTCGGGGGCGCCCTCTTCCTGCTCGGCTTCATCATGTGCGCCGTCAACATCGGGCTGACGGCGCGCGCCGGGTCGCCCTCTTCCGGGACGACGCAGGTCACGGCGGAGCGTTCCGCCCACCAGGACCGCATGACATGGAAGGAAACCTGGAAGAACGATCCCGTGACCTACAGCGTCTGGGCCCTCGTCTTCGGCATCCTCTGGTTCTTCCTGCCCCCCTACGCCGATCTCATGGCCCTCGTGGTCTGCATCGGGCTCTCCGTCAAGGCCGTGGTCGAGTTCCGCCGCTCGAGCAATTCATGGTCCGACTGGCACGAGCGCCTCCTCGAAAACTACCTCCCCTTCACCATTCTCGTCTTCGTGGCGGTCGCCATCGGCGGCGCGGTCCAGATCATCCCCGCCCTCGTCTTCAACAAGGCCGCCAACGTCGAGGACCGCATCCAGAAACTCTATACGCCCCTCGAACTGGCCGGCCGCGACCTCTACGTCGCCCATGGCTGCTACAACTGCCACTCCCAGATGATCCGCACCCTCCGGCCGGACGTCATGCGCTACGGCGATTACAGTCGCCTCGGGGAGTCCATCTACGACCACCCCTTCCAGTGGGGCTCGAAACGCACCGGCCCCGACCTCGCCCGCGAAGGCGGCAAGCGCGGAGACGGCTGGCAGTACCGCCACTTCCTCGACCCGCGATCCATCGACGAAGACTCGAACATGCCGTCCTACCACTTCCTCAACCACGAGGAAATCGATTTCGACGCCCTGCCCGGCAAGATCGCCGCCCAACGCCGGCTCGGCGTCCCCTACGAGCCGATGACGCGCGAGGAGATCATCGACTCCGCCCGCAAACAGGCCAACGACATCGCCCAGCGCATCGTCGACGCAAGGGAGATCGTTCCCGGCATGGAATCCCTCCCTCCAAACGACCAGGTGCGCGACCTTTCCGAACGCCGCATCATCGCCCTCATCGCATACATCCAGAAACTCGGCGCCTACGAAGCCGTCGAGCCCGGCGCCCCCCGCGACCGCAAGCTCTTCAATCCTCCGGATCAGTTTCATCGGGTCGGGTCGAAGTGATCGGTGCGCCGGCTGACTCGATGTCCCGATGACCGCTTGACCCCCGACACCCTCACCTCGCATGTGGAGCCGCATAAAATTCGCCGAATGCTCCGAATGGGCGCCCTACGCGGCGTTCTTCCTCACCTTTGCGGTGTTCGTGATCCTGGTCGCCCGGGCCGTCATGATGCGCAAGGCGAAGGCCCGGCGGATGGCCCGACTCCCGCTCGAAGAACAACCCGGCGACGCTCCTCCTCCCGAAGACCGGCCCGACGAACACTCCGAGAAAAATGCCTGACGACACCAAGCTGCCCGACCCCCCGGAGCGGGAACCAAGAACGGCCCTCTATGCCTCCAAGGACGAGCCGGTCGTCATCCGCCCCCACGTCTACGACGGCATCCATGAATACGATCAGCGCCTCCCCAACTGGTGGCTCTTCACGTTCTACGTCATGATTGTCCTCTTCGTTCTCTTCTGGGCCGGTTACTACCAGTTCGGCTTCTTCAAGAGCGACCCCGAACGGATCGACGCCGCCATGGCCGCCGTGGAACGCAAAAAACAGGCCGAACTCGAAAAACTCCTCGCTGACCTCGACAACCGCTCCCTCGTCGCGGACTGGTCCCACAACGAAAGCGTCCTCGATAGCGGACAGGCCGCCTACTCGACCCACTGCTCCGCCTGCCACGCCGCCGACCTCTCCGCCACCACTGTCGTGGCCGGCATGGACCCCATCCCGATGCCCGGCCTCCCCCTCACCGACGGCGAATGGAAGTTCGGAGGAGAACCGATGGAGATCTTCAAGCTCATCCGCAACGGCTCCCCGCCCGAGAGCGAGGGCCACAACGGCGCCAAAATGGAAGCATGGGGAGAAACACTCTCCTCGAAAGCCATCGCCGAAATCACCGCCTTCATCATCTCCAGAAATCGCGACGAGTTCACCAAATTCGTGAACTGACCGCCGGAGCCGGCACCCCCCAGTTCGTCCAAGGAGCCCGGCCGCGCGGCGGGGTGTTCCCTTGGCGCCCGAAACCCGAAACCCGTGGGTTGAATCGCATCCCGGCTGGACGAAAAGGCCCCTTCCGGACACAATGACCACGATCCGATGGCTCAATACAAGAAGGCCGGGACGATTCAGATGGAGCCGGCGGGGCGGGTCCGTCGAACGAGCGCGATCAACCATGGCGCCATCGCGGGCGTCCTCTTCTTGCTCGCGCTCGTCGCGAGGTTCGTGATCCCGATCGGGGCCGCCAACTCGGATCAGGCCGCGGCCCATCCCGGAGCCTGGTACCTTGCCAACGCCGTCGCCGCCCTCATCTGGATCTGGGGTTGCGTGCATCTCGCGGTGCGTTTCAAGCTGCACCCCGCCTGGGGCTTCTTCGGATTGCTCTTCCTGGTCGGGATCGCCATCATCTTCTGGGCGGCCCAACAGCGCCCCGTATGGGAACGCCAGAAGGCCCTGCGATCCCCCGCCTCCCGCAAACGCCAGGTCGACCCGAACAGCCTCTACTGAAACGTGGGAGGAATCTCAGTCGCGCCTTACCGCTCGCCGCACTTGCGGCAATTCGTCGAAGTGGTCATCGTGGGTTGCCAACTCGCCGCCGAGTTCCATTGCCACCGCCCCGATCCAGATGTCGTTGGTGGGGATCGGCGTGCCTCGTTGCCGGAGGAACGCGACCGCCTCACCGTAGCGCTCCGCCACCCGCTTGTCGATATGCCCCACGCGAACTTGCGGTTCGCCGAGAAATTCTTCCAAGCGCTTGAAGTTCCGCTCAAAACAGCGCCCGCGCCGAAAACCGTGAAACAATTCCCCAAGGACGATGGATGGGACAATCACCGCGTCGGCCAATGCCAAGTTCTCCCGCCAGGCGCCGCTGCGTCGCCAGTTGCCGTAGGCGTTCGTGTCCAGAATCAGGATCGCGTCCATAGCTCCTCATCGATCCGCTCCCTCTCTTCACGCAGGAAGTCGTCCCATTCCTTGCCAAACTCGCGGGCGCTGTCTCCGGCGTACTTGTCCAGATTGCCTTTGCGGGCGCGCTCCTCGCACACGCCAAGCCCGCGGCCCAAGGCTTCCACCAGCACGGTGTTCATGGACGTTCCCCTTCGTTTGGCTTCTTTCTTAGCCTTCGCCACCCATCGTTCATGCACCTGTCGGATCGTCACCTGCATCATGCAGGCACTTCATCATAGAATGTGCATGCAGTCAACCACCTTGGCGGCCCTCTGGAGTGCGCCGGCAGAGCGAGCCTCCGCGAGCGGCGACGGCGCTTTG
>CAYPUM010000057.1:0-12926 GCA_964413545.1 uncultured Roseibacillus sp.
GAGAAGGTGATGCAGGCCGAGGAGGTCTTCAAGGACTGCATGAAGGACTACTTCATGCCGCCCGAGGCCAAGGCCGTCGAGCCCCTCATCCCGTGGAGCCCGATGCCGGGCGGGGCCCTCACCGCCAACACCCAGATGATGCGCGACAACAACATCATGGACCGCTACCAGGAGGTCATCAGGGCCATGGGCGAAGTCGTCCGTCTCGGGGGATTCGGCACCTCCGTCACCCCCGTCAGCCAGTTCTACTTCCAGCAGGCCTTCAATAACGTCATGTTCGGCAAGTGGGAAAAGTTCGCCGAGGGATACGGCAAGATGGTCCTCGGATACTTCGGCAAAACCCCCGTGCCCCCCGACCCCGAAATCGTCCAACGCGCCTCCGAAAAGATGGGCCTCGAACCCACCACCGAAAGCCCCCTCGAACTCGACGAAGCCAACCCCGACAAGGGCGTCGCCCCCGCCGCGGCCCGCCTCGAAGCCGAAGGGCTCCCGGTCACCGACGAGAACATCTTCATCGCCGCCGCCTGCCGCGACAAGGGCATCGCTTTCCTCAAGGGCGAGGCCAAGCCCAACGTCCGCAAGATCGAAAAGGAAGCCCCCGCTCCGGCCGCCGCCGCCAAAAACGCCAAAGCCGACACCTTCACGGTGCGCGTCGGCGCCGAGCTGTTCACGGTGCGCTACGAGGACGACCACCGCGTCACCGTCGACGGCGCTCCGTACGACATCACCGTCGAGGAGGGCGAATCCGCCGCGGAGCGTCCCCCTGCCGCCCCCCCGTCCAGCCCCGGGGGCCGGCCCCCCGCCGCGAAAACAACTCCCGTGGAAGCGCCCATGCCGGGGACCGTCATCAAGATTGAATGCAACCCCGGCGACAGCATCGCTGAAGGCGCCACCGTGCTCGTGCTCGAGGCCATGAAGATGGAAATGGCCATCGCCGCCCCCGCAGGCGGCAAAGTGCAGGAGGTCCTCGTCAAGAAAGGCGACCAGGTCCCGGCCGGGACGGTCCTTGTCACCATTGCCTGACCCTCTCGAGCGCCCAACGAGCATGGACATGAACCACGGAAAATCCCGATGCGCTCCGGCCTTGGCGGCTCTCGCGGCCGCGGCCTTCCTGATCGGCCTGCCGGGGGACGCTGCTGCCGCGGATGGTCCCGCCGGTCGGGCCGCCGTCACCGCCATCGCGCCCGCCGAGTCCGGCGCTGCTGCCGATTCCTCGAAGCTCCGGAGCCTCTGGGAGGGAACCGGCCTGCACGGGTTCTTCGTCCGGGGCAAGGACGGCCTTTTGAAGGCCCTCATGATCTTCGTGGGAATCGGGCTGATCTATCTGGGCATCGCGAAGCGGTTCGAGCCGTTGCTCCTGATTCCCATCGGCTTTGGCGGCATCCTCTCCAACGTCCCATACGCCGGTATCGCGGAGCCCGGCGGGTTCCTTTACATCATCACCGGCTTCGGCATCTACAACGGCCTCTTCCCGCTTCTCATCTTTCTTGGCGTGGGCGCCTTGACGGATTTCGGGCCCCTCATCGCCAACCCGAAGACGGCGCTCCTCGGGGCCGCCGCACAGCTCGGGATCTTCACCACCCTCATCGGCGCCCTTTGGCTCTCCGGGACCTTCGAGGCCATCGATTTCAGTCTCAAGGATGCCAGCGCCATCGGCATCATCGGCGGGGCGGACGGCCCCACCGCCATCTTTCTCGGCGGAAAACTCGCCCCCGACCTCCTCGGCGCCATCGCCGTGGCGGCCTATTCCTACATGGCCCTTGTCCCCATCATCCAGCCCCCCATCATGCGCCTCCTGACCAACGGCCATGAGCGCCAGATCACCATGAAACAGCTCCGGCCGGTGAAGCGCATCGAGAAGATCGCCTTCCCCGTCATGGTGGTCATCATCTGCCTCCTGCTCCTCCCCTCCGCCATCCCCTTGGTCGGCATGCTCATGCTGGGCAACCTCTTCCGCGAATGCGGCGTCGTCGAACGCCTCTCGAAAACCGCCGGCCATGAACTCATCAACATCGTCACGATCCTGCTCGGCCTCGGCGTCGGATCCAAACTTGCCGCCGATCAGTTCCTGAAGGCCGAAACGCTGGGTATCCTCGCCCTCGGCCTCGTCGCCTTCGCGATCGGAACCGCCTCCGGCGTCATCCTCGCCAAGATCATGAACCTCTTCCTCCGGGAGAAGATCAACCCTCTTATCGGTTCGGCCGGCGTCTCCGCCGTCCCCATGGCGGCCCGCGTCTCCAACCGTGTCGGCATGGAGTCCAACCCCAACAACTACCTCCTGATGCACGCCATGGGGCCCAACGTCGCCGGCGTCATCGGCTCCGCCGTCGCCGCCGGCATCCTCCTCGCCATCGTCGGGTAGGCCATCCTCGCAGCGAGGCAAGGCAGGGGATTGCCGGTGGTTTCGCTTGATCCGAGCCTGTTGCGAACGCAACGGCTCATCCTGCCCTTCCGGCGCGACGACAGTCCGGCCCTGACCATCGAACCGGGCCGTGGCACTCCGCAAGGCGCCCGGATCTTTGCCGGGCGCCTCTGGTTGACGGCGGTGGCGAGGGTTGACCGCGCACCGGCCGCTTCGATGCGGCTTGCTTACGACTGCAGGATTTGCAACGCCTTCTCGTTGCCAATGTCGTTCATGAACGGGATCCCGGTCACCTCGGCCGTTTCCCGGTTCGCCGACATGATGTCCGAACGGTCCAGTTCGGCGAGTGAGAACTTCCGCGCGCCCGCCATGAACTGTTGCAGCCCGCATCCGAGTTTGTCCGCATAGCAATACAATGCGACCGCCCCATACGGGATGTTCTTCATCTCCGCCGCGCCCACTTTCTCCCGGACGTTCTCCCATCCAACGAAGATTTCTTCGGGTTGATGCCCGAAGACCCCGACCGATTTCGGGAGGTCTTCCCAGTGTCCGTTCAGGTCTTCCTTCCGTTCGGGGAAGATCGCGCCCTCGACGTTGGACCCGACAAACGCGGGAATCATCGGCGCCCGACCCATGCACACCAACTTGGTGAACGGTGCACCGAGCGCCATTGCCTTGAACAGGTGATCTTCCCGGGCAAATCCGCCGGCGAACGACAAGTCGGGCACTTTCTTGCCCTGGCTTTCGAGCACCTTGGCGTATTCGTAGGCCTTTGAATGAAGCGGCAGTGACGGCACGCCCCAGTGATCCATCATGTTCCACGGGCTCATGCCCGTGCCGCCGCCGGACCCGTCGATGGTGAGCAGATCCAGCCCGGCATCGGCCGAGTACCGCATCGCCATGGCGAGGGTTTCGTTGCCGTAGGAACCCGTCTTGAGCGAGATTCGCTTGAATCCGAGACTTCGGAGGTGTTCCACGGACTTCATGAACATCTCGCGCACCTGCGGCTCGGAGGACAGATCCGTCGAGCCCAGCCGGCTGTGCCGCGCAAACGCCCGGATGGCTCCGGATTCAAAGGCGGCCACCGCCGTCTCGTCGTAGGGATCGGGATCAACAATATAGCCGCGATCTTTCAGGAACCGGGCGTAATCGAGGTTGGCGACCTGGATTTCGCCGCCGATCGACTTCGCACCCTGGCCCCATTTCAGTTCCAGGATGATCTTGTCGCCGTATTTTTCGGCGAGGTATTCGGCGACGCCGTTGCGGGTGTCTTCGACGTTTATCTGGACGATGATTGCGCCATACCCGTCGTAATACCGCAGGAACGTATCGACGCGGCGGTCGAGTTCGGGCGCGGCCTTGATCCGGCCGTTATCGAGAACCGCCTCACGATCGATGCCCACCACGTTCTCGCCCACCACGATCGGGAAGCCGCACAGCGCGGCGCCGATGGCGAACGAGTCCCAGTATTTGGCGGCGATGAACGTCGAGCCCAGCGCGCCGGTCATCATGGGCACGCGGCACTTGACCCTGACTTCATTGCCGAAGCTGGTCTCGATGTTGACGTTCGGGAAGACGCAATCATCCGGATCCTTCTTGCCCCCGGGCATGCCGTGGGAGCCGTAGGCGTAGCCTTGGATGCGCAAGGCGTGGTACCCGACCCCGACCGCGGTGACGTTCGCCGAGCCGGAGGTGGAATGGCCGAACCGTCGTGGATAGATCAGTTCGCGCCCGCGCAGGGACGAGAGCCAGACCTCGCATTTCCCTTTGCAGGCGGAATCGCACAGGGTGCAGAGACCGGATTCGCACGGGGTTCCACGGTTGGCGGTTCCGATGGCATCATTGGATTTTGGCCAGACGAGCATATTGTTTCCTTGGTTAAGTTAGACGAGGGCGCGGGTCGTTGACGAGGAACGCAGACGTGCGCCCTCCGGCTGGCAACATGGTGAGCACGCCGCCCACGCGGCTTCGCTCCCCTCGGCCGATCCCCGGCGACCCCGCCGCAACTCCTTTCCGACTTGTCGGGCTTCCGGCATCCGTCTGATTTCCAGTGGCAATGAGTTGCCGCGATGGCTTTTCGGCGGCCTCGGGCGAGCGAGGCATAGAGACCGCAAATCTCCGTTGAAATCAATTGAAATCCGCTTGGCTGAAGTGCTCCGGGATCCCCTCCTCGAAGCCGCCTTCCGGCAATTTTGCCGTCAAGGACCGGCGTCCGGCAAAATTCCTTCCCGCATCATTGCAAACTTGCCGCATGGTTTTCATAAACGGCAGAATCAACCACCGAAATTGCCGCCCGAACAGCACCGGGCATGGCCATGAAAAAGACGGCGAAACCCAAGAAAGAGCGGAACCGGATGGCGATCCTGGCCGCATTGCGACGCCACAACGGCCCGCTCAGCTCGTCCGAACTCGCCGCTCGGCTCCGGGAGACCGGGCTCGACCTGAGCGAGCGCACCCTGCGGCTCTACCTCAGCGAGCTGGATGCCGAGGGACTGACCGAGGCCCGCGGCCGCCGCGGGCGGGTGATCACCGCGAAGGGGATGGCGGAGGGGCACGCCGCAGCCACCCTCGAACGGGTCGGTTATTTTTCGGCGCGCATCGACCGGATGATCTACCGGATGTCCTTCGATCTGCCCACTCGCTCCGGCGAGGTGGTGGTGAACACCTCGCTGATATCACCGGAGCGGCTGCTGGCCGCCACCGACGAGATCTGCCGCGTGATGGAACTCGGCTACGCGATGGGCAATCGCCTCGCCCTCCTCGGGCCGGGCGAGAAGCTCAACGACCTCACGGTCCCTCCCGGCAACGTCGGCCTGTGCACGGTCTGCTCGATCACCCTCAACGGGGTGCTTCTCAAGCACGGCGTGCCCACCGCCTCGCGGTTCGGCGGCCTGCTCGAGCTGCGCAACCACAAGCCGGAGCGCTTCGTCGAGATGATCAACTACGGCGGAACCTCCGTCGATCCGCTCGAGACGTTCATCCGTGCCGGGATGACCGACTACCGGGGGGCGATCCGCGACGGCGACGGGCTGATCGGCGCCAGCTTCCGGGAACTGCCCGAGGACGGCCGCAGCCTTGTGATCCACCTCGCGGCAGAGCTCGAGATGGCCGGGCTGGGGGCGCTCATGCTCATCGGTCAGCCGAGCCAGCCGCTGCTCGGCGTCCCGGTCAGCGAGGGGCGCATCGGCGCGGTGATGGTCGGCGGCCTCAACCCGGTGGCGATCCTCGAGGAAAGCGGCATCCGCGTCCACTCCCGTGCCATGGCCGGCCTGCTCGAGTTCGACCGGCTCTTCCACTACGACGAACTCGCCCGGCGCCTGCGGGCGCTGATGTGACAATCGGCATGACACTGATGACGGGACAGGATCTGATCGACGCGGGTTATTTGCCGGGGCCGCAGTTCAAGGAACTGCTGGCGGCGGCCGCGGAGTACGAGAGACGTGGTATATCGGACAAGAAATACCTCCTGAAGCTGCTGAAGAAGCACCACGCTCCGCCGCCGCCGAAGGAGGGGATGCGGGCCAAGGCGGCCCCCCTGACGGAGGCCATCGAGGCCGCCAACAAGGAGGAGCGCTCCAACGTGGCGGCGGTGCGGCGGCAGATGACGGAGCTTCTCCGGACGCCCGTCATCCGGCGGGGGGCGATCATGCCGGACGCCTGCCCGGCGGGGGCGGGTCCGGCGGTGATCCCGGTGGGCGGGACGATTGCGGTCGAGAACGCCATCATCCCGGCCGCCCACAGTGCCGACATCTGTTGCTCGATGTGCGCGACGTTCTACCGCGGGCGGACCGGCGTGAAGAACGAGCTGGACGCCCTTGCCACCGCGACGCGGTTCGGGGCCGGGGGAAGGAATCTCGACGATCTCGTCCACCATCCGGTGCTCGACGAGGACGTGTGGCAGAACCGGTTTCTGAGCGGCCTGCGCGAGCGGGCGCGGGTGCATATGGCCGACCAGGGTGACGGGAACCATTTCGCCTTTCTCGGAGAGGTCACGGTCGATGCCGGATGCGCGGAGGCGCTGCGTCGGGCGGGATACGCGGGACTGGCGGATGATCTTGAGGCGGGGCGCGGGCCGGGCGGTACCGGGCCGCCCGCGGGTCCGCGGCGTTACCGGGTGCTGGTGACGCACCACGGTTCGCGGGGGCTCGGGGCGCAGGTCTACAAGCGCGGGCAGGCGGCGGCTTTGAAGCATACCGCCAAGGTGGCGGACGGCATTCCGAAGGCCGCGGCATGGCTCGACGCCTCGAGCGGGATGGGGGCCGCCTACTGGGAGGCCCTGCAATACGTGGCGCGCTGGACGCGGGCCAACCATGAGTCGATCCACGCCCGCTTCCTCGAGCGGATCGGGGCGGAAGCCGTGGCTCGCATCGGCAACGAACACAACTTCGTCTGGAAGCGCGGCGACTTGTTCCTTCATGGCAAGGGGGCCACTCCGGCGTGGACCGACGCGGAGGGGAGGCCGTTGCTTGGACTGATTCCATTGAACATGGCGGCCCCGATTCTGCTGGTGCTGGGCGCCGGCAACGACGAGTTCCTGTCGTTCGCGCCGCACGGGGCGGGGCGCAACATGTCCCGCACCGCGCTGAAGCGCGGCTTTCCGGACGAGGAGAGCCGCCGCCGCGCCATCGAGGAGAGCACGGCCGGGATCGACGTGCGCTGGTTCTGCGGAAAGCCCGACCTCAGCGAGACCCCCATGGCCTACAAGAACGCCGAGCAGGTGCGGGCCCAGATCGAGCAGTTCGGCCTCGCCACGGTGGTGGCCGGGATCCAACCCCTCGGCTGCATCATGGCGGGAGAAAGCAAAGTCCCGCCGTGGAAACGGAAGGAGGAAGAGCTGACGCCCAAGCAGAAGCGGCAGCTCGCGCACCGCGCCGAGCGCCGGCGCATTCGGCAGGATTTGCGGGGCGAGGAGCTTTGACGGCGGTCGTGGACGGCCGTGGTGCGGCCCCCCGCTGCCGCTGTGATTGGCCGCAGCCTGCTGCGGCCTTTGGGGTTGTCATCAATGTCCAACCCATGGCGGCCTTGGCCTTTCTGGTGGCGAAGCGGCCGGGTTGTGTCAGCCTGTCAGCCATCGTGATTGAGGACGGTCCGGATTTCATTTCCAACCAGCTCGTGCTGGCCATGGAGTTCGTCGACGAGGAGGGCGAGGGTCCCTTCTCCATGAAACACTGGCGTCAGGACTGGCGCTCCAAGAGACGCCCCGCGGTGGTCCTCGTAGCGCCAGTCCTGACGCTACGAGGACCACCGCGGGGCGTCTCTTGGAGCGTTTTTCGGCTTTGGCGGCGGGCGGCGCGAGTTGCCGGCCGGCGGCCCGGCGCCGGCGCTCACGGTGGTGGTGTTGCTGGCGTTTCTGCTCGCGTGCCGGGCGGCGGCGCCCGAACACACCTACCAGGTGGTCAAGGTGTTCCCGCACGACACCTCGGCGTTCACGCAGGGGTTGGTGTATGAGGACGGGCAGTTGATCGAGAGCACGGGCAGGTATGGGGCGTCCACCTTGCGGCGGGTCGAGCTGGAGACGGGCGGGGTTCTGGCGAGTGTTCCTCTGCAGTCGAGCTACTTCGGCGAGGGGACGACGGTTCTCGGGGACACGATCTACCAACTGACCTGGCGGGAAGAAACGGCCTTTGTCTATGACGCCGCCTCCTTTGAGGTCACCGGGACGTTCAGCTACCCGACCGAGGGATGGGGACTGACCCACAACGGCTCGGAGCTGATCATGAGCGACGGGTCGCAGGACCTGTATTTTCGCGATCCGGACACCTTTGCCGAGTGGCGCCGGGTCGAGGTGACGGATGGCGGGGCGCCGGTGATCCGGCTCAACGAGCTCGAGTATATCAACGGCGAGGTGTGGGCCAACCAGTGGTTGACGGACCGGATCGCGCGGATCGATCCGGTCACGGGGGAGGTCATGGCGTGGGTCGATCTCAGCGGGATCATCGACCCGGAACCGGGCGATCCGAATGCCGTGCTCAACGGCATTGCGTACGATGCCGCCACCGGGCGCCTCTTTGTGACCGGCAAGTACTGGCCATGGCTGTATGAGATCCGGGTGCATCCGCGGGGCGGGCCGCCCCCGCCGGCGCGGCTGGTGATCGAGCGGGCGCCGGGCGGGCCGGGATTGTGGTTTTCCACGTTCCGGGGATTCCGGTATCAGGTGCGGACCTCGGCGGGCGGATCGTTCCCGGCCTGGACTTCATGGGGTGACCTGCACGACGGCACCGGGTACGAGGCGCCGGTGGATGGGGCATGGGGAGACGGCGGGCGCCTGTTCCAAGTGCTGACGCTTCCGGCCGAATAAGGCTCTCCGGGACTTCCTGCGGAGCTCAGGCGCGGCCGGGTTCTCGAATTCTGGGAGCCCAGTCCGGGGCGAGCGCCCTGAACTGGCGCACGTTCAGAGTGAGCAATTCGTTCGTGGAGGTCCTCGACAAATGCCGAGATCAGGACCGAAGTGTCGAAGAACCGTACCACGGATCAGTTCATGGCCTCCCCTTGAGGCCTCCCTCCCGTTCCTCGCGATCCGCCCGGACCGCTTCCGCCGCATCGCAGGAGATTCCGGTGGAAGAAACGACAAGAAGGCCTTGTTTCTGTACCACAGGCGGCGCCGCTTCGGCCTCCTCGGGGCGCAGTTCGAGGTGATCCGCAACCATCTCGAGACGCAGTTTTGCGCCGCCGCGCAGCCGCAGCCGGTCGCGCAAGGCCTTGGGAAGGACAATGCGACCGGCGGCATCCATTTGAATGGTGACGGACATGGTTTTGCAATGGTGTCTTAATGGGGGATGTCAAGGAGTCAAGGTGGTTTGGCCACCAAAAAGCGCGGCTCCCCGGCGGGCTTGTCGGGGTCCGGTTGGCCCGCCAGACCGGCTCCGGTGGTGTCGCTCCGCGCAACCACCGGCTAATCGCCGGCATCCCTCCGGGAGGGTCTGCCTGAGAATGTCCGGACCACGGCGCCGGCCGGCCCTGCCGGCCGGGCAGGAGACGGTCGCCTACGCATTGTATAGTTTCTCGTAGTATTCGCCGGCCATGCGGTCGGAGTCGAAGAACGGGAAGACGTCGCTCATGGACTGGAGGACGATTTTCCACCAGTTGTCGGGACGGTCGTAATAGAGGGGGAGGATCTTGTCTTCGAGGATGTGGTAGAAGGCGCGGAGGTCGTGGAGGTCGCGGGCCTCGGGGGTGGCGTCGGGGCCGGCGGGGGGGATGACGAAGCTGTTCTGGCCGTCCTTGGCGAACTCGCAGATCCAGCCGTCGTATGTGGAGAGGTTGACGGCCCCGTTCATGGCGGCGCTCATGCCGCTGGTCCCCGAAGCCTCGCGGGTGACGATGGGGGTGTTGAGCCAGATGTCGGCGCCGTCCTTGAGGAGTTTCGAGAGGGCGAGTTCGTAACCGACGACGACGGCGGCATTGGCGTGGTCCTGGGTGATGTGGACGAGGTAGTTGAAGAGATCGATGGCGTTCTGGTCCTTCGGGTATGGCTTGCCGGCCCAGATGATCTGGACGGGGTGGTCCTTGTTGGCGAGGAGGGCTTCGAAGCGCTTTTTGTCGCGGGTGATGAGGTCGGCGCGTTTGTAGGCGGCGAAGCGGCGGGCCCAGACGATGGTGAGGGTGTCGGGATCGAAGAGGCGCCCGGTCTGGTCGGCGACGACGCGGAAAAGGCGCTCCTTGAGGTCGCTCTTGCGTTTGCGGAGGTCGGCGAGGCCGGCCTTGACGCGGGCGCCTTCGAGTTCGGCGTCGACCCAGTATTTTTTGTTCTGGGCGTTGGTGATGTGGATGATGGGGCAGATGTTCTTGTAGTCGCCCCACATTTTGCGGGAGACCTCGCCGTGGAGGCGGGAGACGCCGTTGGCGATGCGGCTCATGCGGAGGGCGGCGAGGGTGTGGGTGAAGGTATTGCCCTCGATGCCGGTGAGCCGCCGGACTTCGTCGATGGAGAGTCCGTTGAAGAAGCTGAACTTGTGGAGGAGGTCGAGTTCGTGGGTTTCGTTGCCGGCGGCCTCGGGGGTGTGGGTGGTGAAGACGACATGGCGCCGGACGGCCTCGATGGTTTCCTTGTGTCCGTAGAGCCAGAAGGCGGCCGAGAGGGCGTGGGCTTCGTTCAGGTGGTAGATCTCGGGCTGGGCTCCGATCTTGTGGAGGAGTTTGGCGCCGCCGACGCCGAGGATGATGTATTGGGCGATGCGGGTGAGGGCGTCCGAGTCGTAAAGGCGCTGCGTGATGGAGCGCGACATGGGGTCGTTCTTGTCGAGGTCGGTCGAGAGCAGGAAGAGCGGGGCGCAGCCGAAGGTTTCGGCCGGGAGGTAGAAGGCGCGGACCCAGACGGGGTGGTCGTGAACCGTGACGCGGAACTCGATGCCGGGATCTTCGAGGAAATGGTAGACGTTCTTGCGGCGCTGGACGGCCATTTCGCGGTCCTCGCCCCGGATCTGGTGATAATAGCCGTAGGTCCAGAGGATGCCGATGCCGGCGAGATTCTGCTTCAGGTCGTATGCGCTGCGCATGTGGGAGCCGGAGAGAAAGCCGAGACCGCCGGAGTAGATCTTGAGCCCTTGGTCGATGGCGTATTCCATGGAAAAATAGGCCACGCTGGTCTTGTAATTCGGATCGATTTCGTAGGGGTGTGTGAATGGTTCAGGGAGAAAGCTCATGGGGTCGAGGGCATGGTTCCGGGTTCGGAGACAGAGCGGAAAAAGGGGCCTATACGTGGACACACCCCGCTGGTCGAGGCTCTTTGCAGGGAGACGGGAAATCCCGGGCAAAAAGTGTTGCTTGCCCGCCGGCAAGGGATTCCGGCGTTATCTGAACGAAGTCGGACATTAAAATTTCCTTGATTTTTGATGGACGAGGGAGGGGCTGGTGTCAAGTCCGGGGTGCGGGGCGATCGAGCCAAGAAAGAGTTTCCCAAGGATTCGTTTGAGGTTTTGTTTGGCGGAGCGATGACTCTGGAAGAGCTGGGGTGGAGCGAATTCTTCGCGGCGGGGTTTGAGCCCTGCCGCCGGCGAGGATTGGTTCCGGGACGCCTTGTGCGGGAGACGAAGATTGATTTCGCGGCGCTGCTGAACGGGGGGAAGCCGGAGAACTGCGTGTTGAGCGGAAAGGTCTGGCACGAGGCGGAGACGGACGCCGAGCTGCCTGCGGTGGGGGACTGGGTGGCGCTCGACCGCGGGAAGCAGGGAGAAGAGGCCGTGATCCGCGCCCGCCTGCCCCGGAAGTCGAAATTCTCGCGCAAGATGCCGGGCCGGAGCACCGAGGAGCAGGTGATCGCGGCGAACGTGGATTTCGTGGTGGTGGTGACCGACGCGGGGGCGGACTTCAATCCGCGGCGGATGGAGCGTTATTTGACGCTGATCGAGCGTTGCGGGGCGCGGCCGGTGGTGCTGGTGAACAAGTCGGACCTTTACCCGGCTGCGGTTTGCGAGGAGGCGGCGGGAGCGTTGCGGGCGTTGAGCGCGACGGCGGAGGTGTGGGTGACGAGCGCCCTTGCGGGTGAAGGTCTGGACGTGTTGCGGCGCTACCTTGCGCCGGGGGTGACGCTGACGCTCGTCGGATCGAGCGGGGTGGGCAAGTCGACGCTCGTCAATCAGCTTCTCGGAAGCGGGGGGCGGGACACGCGGGAAGTGAACGCGGTGACGGGCCGGGGGCGTCACACCACCATTGCGCGGGAACTCCTTGTGCTTCCGGAGGGCGGGTTGCTGATCGACAATCCGGGCATGCGGGAGGTTCAGATGTGGACCGACGAGGCGACGTTGCGGGAGAGTTTCGCGGAGGTTGAGGGGCTGGCGGCGCGATGCCGGTTCGCGGACTGCACCCACCATGGGGACACCGGATGCGCGGTGCGGGCCGCGGTGGAGTCGGGGGAACTCGATGCGGGCCGTTACGAGAGCTACCTGCGGCTCGAGGAAGAAATCGAGGCCCTCAGGCGCCGGCGGAAAAAACGCCAAATGGCCGTCGAGCGCTGGGCGAAACGGAACCGGAAGGTCAAGGCGCGCAACCTTCAGGACCGCATCGATCTCGAGAAGGAGGAACGGGGCGAAGTGTGAGGGAGGCGTATTGCGTATCGCGTTCGGGCGGTCCTCCCGATCCCTGACTTTCGTAATCAGGGGACTTCGAAGATTTTTCCGTTGCTGGGGTCGATGGCGTAATCGCCGCGACGGAAGGGTTGTCCGGTTTTGGGATTGTTGCTGATGTCGATGACGTTGTTGGGCTTGTAGGGGCTGATCACCCGGTAGGGGTTGTCAGTCCTGAAGGCCTTGGGGTAATCGCCGGAGGGTTGGGGCGGGGCGGAGGGATGATGGGGCGGCCGGTTGTCGAGGCCTCGACGCCGGTCGTGTTCCTCCTTGAGGGCGGCGGCGCCGGTTCCGGCGGCGGCGCCGATGGCGGCCCCGCGGATGACGTCGTCGGTGTCGCTCCCGGCGAGGGCGCCGAGGGCGGCGCCACCCAAGGCCCCGACGGCGGCTCCCTGCTGTTGATACTCGGTGCAGGCGGGCAGGACCCAGAGGGCAACCGCGGAAAGGGAACCGGCCGCGACAACGGAGGTGACGGGATTGCTTTTCATGGGATGTTCCGTTCG
>CAYPUM010000058.1:0-12880 GCA_964413545.1 uncultured Roseibacillus sp.
CAATCATGCTCGGCCTCTCGCAAAGATACGGGTTCAGCCCCAATCCGCCCCGGCCGCGGGTGATCACCAGCCGGACATAACCGTCTTCCAACCCGTTGACGCGGATCGTCTCGCAAACCGCGCCGCTCACCTCCTCCGACGTCCACGCCGGCGTCAACATGATGGCGCGCGCCGATGCAAAAAGCCGCCGGACGTGCTCCTCCAACCGAAACACCCGGCCCCGGTAAAACCGAATCCCTTCAAACACGCCGTCCCCGTAAAGCAAGCCGTGATCGAAAACCGAGATCTTCGCCTCCTCTTCCTCCACCAATCGACCGTCGAGCCAGATCTTGAGCGCCATAGGTTGCGCCGGAGCTTGCGCTCTCATCCGCCGCTTGCAAAGTGCCGAATTCACCCCCTCACATCGCGTCACCTCCGCCGGACTCCCCTCAGCGGGCCAGAATCCGGCCGTCTTTGATGGTCAGGGTCCGATCGCCCTGGCGCGCAAGGTGGTGATCGTGCGTCACCACCACCAGCGTGGTCCGCAACTTGTCGGCGAATCCCAACAGGAGACGCATCACTTCCGACCCATTGCGTGAATCGAGGTTCCCGGTCGGCTCGTCCGCAAAAACGATCGCGGGCGCGTTCACGAGGGCTCGCGCAATCGCCACCCGTTGCTGTTCGCCCCCGCTCAGTTCGGTCGGAAGGTGCTGGGCCCGCTCCTCGAGACCTACCGCTGCCAGCAGCTCCATGGCCCGCGCTTCCACCTCCCGCGACCCGATCATCCCCGGCACCATCACGTTCTCCAGCGCCGTCAACTCGGGCAGCAGGTAGTAGTTCTGGAACACGTACCCCATCTTGGCGTTTCGCAAACGGGCCTGATCCCGCAGCGAGAGCCGGTAGAGGTCCTCCCCTTCGATCCGCACCCGCCCCATAATCGGCGGTTCCAGCCCCGCAAGGGTATACAGCAGCGTCGTCTTTCCCGCCCCGCTCGCCCCGCACAAAAACATCCGCTCCCCCGCACAAACCTCAAGGTCAATCCCCCGCAGAACCTCGATCTCCTTCTTCCCCAGCCTGAAACTGCGAAACACACCCTCCGCTGCAATCACCGGCTCCTGCGACACCCGTTCCCCATAGGCCCTCCCGGCCCCCCTCTCCACCGAAAAATCATCGAACCCTCGCCCCCCTCCAGCCGGCGCCTCACCGCCGGATCCGAAACACCCGCTCGCCGCGACGATACAGATCCAGCCGGTCCCGGGCCACCAACTCCAGATAACCCGGGTCGCTCCGCAGGGCGCCCAGCTCGCGGTTCTTCCGCTCAAGAACCTCCAGCACGTGTCCCTCCCGCGCCTCGGTCCGCGTCAACTCCTCGCGCAAGCGCCGCAATTCGCGCACCTGTGGCACCGAAAGAACCGCCACCGCCACGCACCCCGTCACCACCAGAACCAGAAACGCGAACTTGTTGATCAACCGCAGTCCCTTCGTCCGGGCCCGCAACAGAACCCCTCCCCCCCGCGATCGCTTCCCCTTCCTGACACGCCTGCCCGCCATGACAGGCGGAACTTCCCAGAACTCCTTAAGAAAAGCAAACCAATTCCCGGCCGTCCCCCCCCGCCCCGGTCTAAACCCGGCCCCGGAGAATTCATTTGCCACGCAGCGGTTTCTTCCCTCAGACTGCCGTGGCAATGAGACGACTGACCCTGATCGCAAGTCTTTGCGCCCTCTGCGGCGCCGCCCAAGCCGACATCCAGGCGCCGCCGGGATCGGAATACACCTCGATTCGCAAGCTCGGCCGGAGCGTGGGCAACATCCTTTACAGCATCACCGAAATCCCCGTCCAGATCGCCCGCACGAGCGACCGCGAGGGAGGCAACGCCGGCTGGTCATACGGCATGGTCGACGGCACTCACCGCTTCCTCCGGCGCTTCGGATACGGCTGGTACGAACTCTTCACCTTCTACTGCCCCACTTACCACGGCACCTTCAAACCCCCCTACGAGCGCTGCGGCCAGGACTGGCGCCAGGAAATGGATCCCGTCGGCGGCCTCTCCGAGTTCCCGCCCGAACTCGGATTCGAAGGCTACTACACCTACAGCCGCGCGCAGGGCTGGTAAGAGCGTCGCCACCCGCGCCGCACCCCCGGAATCGCTCCGCGTCCTGTCGCGAGCGTCAAGTTTCGTGGGGTTCAGCGCCCCGGTCGCGCCAACCGTCTGTCCCCCTCGGCGTAGGGCTCCTCCGCCTCGTATTGCCACGGGTGGTCGTCCTCCGCAACGGGCTTGAAATAGAGGTTGCCCCCCTTCGACCACCCGTCGAGGAGGACGCCCTCCTTCCAGGGCCCGCGCACCGCGTGCAGGCTCAGCGCATGATGCTCTCGAAACGGACTCCCCCGATGGGCCTCGACAAGGGTCATCTTGAGTCCCGCCGGCACCACCTCCTCCAGCGCGAAATACATCGTGTTCTGCCACTCGTAGCATAATCCGCGGGGACGCTTCCCGCTGTTCACCAGCATGTTGTGAACCCAGGGAGTCCACCGCACCCCCCACTCCTCCCGCTTCGCCGCGGCAGTCTCCACCGCCTCCTCCGCAAAGACCCGGGCCTCCCGCTCCGCAACCGCGGGAAACTTCCCGCAAATCTCCCTCGCCAGAAGCCCCGCCTCCGCACGTCTCTTCAACGCGTCATGCGCCCCGGGCGCGCAGGCGTTCAGAAGCCCCACCCAGAGCAACACCACCCCGCAAGGCACTCGACGCGGTCCCGCCACACCCCCGAACCTGCCGTCCCCACCACGACCGTCAAGCACCCGCGGTCTCTCCTCTCCACGGCCCTCTCACGGTCCGCGCCCGGCCAGAGTCCCTGAAATTCAGAAGTCGCCACAAATGTGTCACGCTCTGCGAGTTGCCGATTCGGCAAACGACGACCGCGACGACTACGGATTGCGGTGAGAAAGCCTCCCGGTCGTCCCCCGCAATCGCCGCCGGGATCGTCAACCGGGCCGCGCCCCGCCCCTGCCGGACCATGCCCGGCAATCCCGCCCTTTTCAGCGCCGAAAACCCCCCGGGAAGAAACGGGCAGTTTGCGGCAGATTATGCCGTGCCATCCGGCGAAAACCTGTCTATACCGGGGCCGCTTCGCAGGTCATCCCCCGATCATATCATGAACGAAACCATCAAGTATCAACTCGCCGAATCCGATCTTCCCAAGTCGTGGTACAACATCAACGCCGACCTGCCCGAGCCGCTGCCGCCGGTCCTCCACCCCGGCACGAAGGAACCCATCGGGCCGGACGAACTGGCGGTCTTGTTCCCCGATGCCGTCATCGCCCAGGAGATGAGCACCGAACGCGAAATCGAGATCCCCGAACCGGTCCGCGAGGTCTACCGCCAATGGCGGCCTTCCCCCCTCTTCCGCGCCCGGCGCCTCGAGAAGGCCCTCGATACCCCGGCCAGAATCTACTACAAGTATGAAGGAGTCAGCCCGGCCGGCAGCCACAAGCCCAACACCGCCATCGCCCAGGCGTTCTACAACAAGGAACAGGGCGTCCGGCGCATTACTACGGAAACCGGAGCCGGCCAGTGGGGGTCGGCCCTCGCCCTCGCCGGGGTTTTCTTCGACATCGCCATCGAGGTCTTCATGGTCAAGGTCAGTTTCCAGCAGAAGCCCTACCGCAAGGCCTTCATGGAAAGCTTCGGCGCCTCCTGCATCGCCAGCCCCTCCGACACCACCGAGGCCGGCCGCGCCATCCTCGCCGAACACCCCGACAGCACCGGCAGCCTCGGCATCGCCATCAGCGAGGCCGTCGAGGTCGCCGCGCAAAACAACGACACCAAATACGCCCTCGGAAGCGTCCTCAACCACGTCCTCCTGCATCAGACCGTCGTCGGTGTCGAGTGCATGAAACAATTCGAACTGGCCGGAGACGCCCCCGACATCATCGTCGGCTGCACCGGCGGCGGCAGCAACTTCGCCGGGATCGCCTTCCCTTTCCTCGGCGCGCAATTCCGCGGCGGCCGCAAGATGGAGTTCGTGGCGGTCGAACCGGCGGCTTGTCCGACCCTCACCCGCGGCAGGCACGCCTACGACTTCGGCGACACCGCCCACCTCACCCCGCTGGTCAAGATGCACACCCTCGGCTCGACCTTCGTGCCGCCGGGCTTCCATGCCGGCGGCCTGCGCTACCATGGCATGGCCCCCCAGATCAGCCACCTCGCCGCCCTCGGCTTCATCAAACCCCGCGCCTACGAGCAACTCGAATGCTTCGCGGCCGGCATCCAGTTCGCCAAGGCGGAGGGCATCATCCCCGCCCCCGAAGCCAACCACGCCGTGCGGGGCGCCATCCACGAGGCCGAAAAATGCCGCCAGGCCGGCGAGTCCAAGACGATCCTCTTCAACCTCTGCGGCCACGGCCACTTCGACATGCAGGCCTACACCGACTACTTCGCCGGCAAACTCAAGGACCTCCACTACGACGAGGCCGAACTCGCCATGGCCCTCGCCGGCTTGCCGGTCGTGTGAGCCCTGCTGTTCCTCACCCCCCCGTCACGCGGACGAAATACTCGAGTTCGCCGGTGATCTTGCCGAGGTCCGCGAGGAGGACGGCCCGCGTTTGCGGGCTCTCGAAACGGCGCGCGATGCCGCGCGCCTCCTCGACCACCACAAGGGCTTCCCTTGCCACGGCATTGACCGACGCGAAGTCGCCCCGCTCGTTGGCGCGCGTCATCTCTTCGTTCAGCGCCTGCACCTCGCGCAGCTTCTCCCGATACGCCGCCCGCAGATCGGTCTCGCCCGACGCCGCCCCGGCCGGCGCACCCTCACCCCCGGGACGCCGGGAACACGAAACCCCCCAAACGACGAGAACCGCAACAAGACCCAGCAGAATGGTCTTCATGGCCGTTCGACACGCTGCGCCTTCGGAGGCGGCGGCAGCGAGGGGGGGGGCGTGATCAACGGGTCCGGCAAATCGGCCTCGAGCTGCACCTGTTCTCCCGAGTTTCCCTCCGAGACGTTCTTTTCAAAGCGCCGGAGCGTCGATTGCCTGTCGACGACGATCCCGGCCTTCTGGTTGTTCTCCGCGATGTTGCCGAACAAGGCCGCCTCGGTCCCCTCCCCCTCGATCAGGAATCCCCCCAGCAGATTCTCGCAGGAACGATTGCTCACCAACTCCGCCGAACCCCCGCCCGAAACAAGGACCCCGACCTCCCGGTTCCGGTCCAGCGTGCACTGCGTCAGCGCCGACTCCACGCCCGGCGACATCAGAACCGCCCCCGTCAACCCGTTGCCCGAACACCTCGACTTCACCGCCCGGAGCGACCCCCCGTCCCACGCATCCATCCCATGGTGCAAATTGTCGTCAAACCGGCACTCCGTCACGACCGCCCGGCTGCCACTCCCGTAAACCGAAAGCCCGTCCCAGCCGCACTCCCGGACCCGCACGCTCCGCAACTCCCCGACACCCCCGTTCACCACCGCAATCCCGTGACCCGACCCCTCTTCCACCACGCAGTCCTCAAGACGAAGCTCCCCCCCGTCCACCGCCACCACCGGATAACGTTCATCCGTCAGATCGATCCCCGTCTGCCGCAGCGTGAACCGCGCCACCCGGCTCCCGGAGGATTCCGCGTCCACCACCAGCACACTGGCCTCCCGGGCGTCGCACTCGATGATCGTTTCTTCCTCCCCGGACCCTTCGATATCGACATTCACCGGAAAACGCAGGCTCTCCTTGTAGACCCCTTCCGCCACCCGCACCTTGTCCTTCGGACGCGCCGCCGCCAGCGCCTCCCCGATGGTCGCGAACTCTCCCGGAACCTCAAGCGTCCGGACGTAACTCGACAGCCTCTCATAAAGCGCCTGATACTCCGGTTGCGGCGCGAGCCGGATCGCTTCCCGCAAGGCATCCATCGCTTCCTGTGAATACGCCCCATGGTCCGCCCGCAGCGCCACAAGATAGAGCTGCCGCGCTTTCTCCCGGCGCTCTTCCATCAGGCGCATCCCCTGTGCTGCCAACCCCTTCAACCGGGGCAGATCACCATGGTCCGGGGCGAGACTCTCCAGTTCCGCGGTCCGGCGCACCAACTCGTCCCATCGCTCCTCCCGCAACGCTTCCTCCGCGTTCTCGAACAGGACCGTGATCTGGTCGCGCCTCCGCCCGTCCTCGATCCGCACCAGGAATTCCTTCACCTGCGGATGATCCGGCTCAAGGTCCCGCAACTCCTTCACGGTGGATTCCGCCGCCTCCCAGTCGCGCTGCTCGATCGCCGCCTGCACCGTCCCCACCAGAAACCCGATCTGCTGCCGGCGCTCGACTTCCCGCCCCTCGAGAATGCTGCGCAGCCCCTCCCGCCCCCGCCGCGAACCCGGATCGAGATCCAGCATCCGGCGGTAAACCTTCTCCGCTTCCGCCCAACGGCGCATTTCCATCGCAATCCGGCCGTCCACCGCCAGGGACTCGATCTGCCGTTCAACGTGCAGCACCTTCTCTTCCAGAACCCGCTGGTTGGCCCAATGCGCCGCCCAGACCACCCCCCCCACCACCGCCAGCGACAGCAGGAACCGCGCCGTTCCTCCCCGCCTGCGCCCCGGCCCCTCCCGGTCCCGGCTCTCCTCGACCACCCGCAGCGCCTCGTTCAGACGAGCCAACTCCTCCCGAAAGCGCGCCTTGCGATCCTCGTCCGGAGTGGCGTCGATCAACTCGCAGAGCCGGGCTTCCACCTGCCGAAACGCCGGCAGGTGCGCCGAAACCGCCGCCCCGGGCTCAAAACCAAGGGTCCGAACCGCGTCTTCGTAGCTCAGCTCTTCCTGCAGCCGTACCGTGCTCACCCCCCGAATCTTTGGACTATCGGATAGCGCCTTCCAATCCCAAATGCTTTGGAAGTGACCCGGATGCAGGGCGCCGCCTGATACCGTTTCCATTCATTGCGGTCCACCTGCCGCTGCACCCAGCGCACCAGACCCTCGTCAAACCCGTGCGTCTCGATGATGTCGTCCCCCGAGAGCTGCTGCTCGACATACAGCTCAAGCACCGCGTCCAGCACTTCATACGGCGGAAGGGTGTCCTGATCCTCCTGATCCGGCCGCAGCTCCGCGCTGGGAGCCTTTTCGATCGTCCGCCATGGAATGATCTCCCGGTCGCGGTTGATCCAGCGCGCCACGGCGTAGACGTTCGACTTCGGCAAGTCGCTGATCAGGGCCAGCCCGCCGCACATGTCGCCGTAGATCGTGCAGTAGCCCACCGCCAGTTCGCTCTTGTTGCCCGTCGAAAGCAACAGGTAGTTGAACTTGTTCGAGAGGGACATGAGAAACAGGCCCCGGATGCGGGCCTGCATGTTCTCCTCGGTGACATCCTCCGGCGCGGCGCCGAATACCGGCCTCAATCCCGCCTTCACCTCCTCGAAAACCGTCTCGATCGGCGCCACGTCGCACCGCATCCCCAGCGCTTCCGCCAGCGTAAGGGAGTCGTCCACGCTGCCCGCCGAAGAATACGGACCCGGCATCGTCAGGGTGTGCACGTTCCGCGCCCCAAGCGCCTCCGCCGCCAACGTCGCCGTCAGCGCGGAGTCAATCCCCCCGCTCAAACCCACGCAGGCCTTCTCGAAACCGCATTTCCCGGCATAGTCCCGCAGTCCCAGCACCAGCGCTCCGAAAAGCTGCTCCTCCTCCGGGGGATCCTCGGCCTGAACCGCGACGCCCGCGAACGGCTCCACCACCGCCACCTCCTCCCGAAACCCCGCCAACTGCCGCCGCGGAACCCCGTCCGCCCCCGCCCCCAACGAATGCCCGTCGAATACCAGTTGGTCGTTGCCGCCGACGGCATTGCAGAGCACAAGCGGAATCCCCGCCTCCCGCGCCACCCCGCAAAGCAGACGGCGCCGTTCCGCCGGCCGCCCCGAATGATACGGCGAGGCGCTCAGGTTCAACAGTATCTCCGCCCCTCCCGCACGCAGCTCCCGAACCGGGTCCCGCTTGTAGAGCGGACGATAAAGATACTCCTCGGTCCAGATATCTTCACAAATCGTTATCCCCAGTTTCCGCCCTCCCCACGTCACCACTTCGCAATGCTCCCATGGCTCGAAATACCTCCGTTCATCAAACACATCATAGGTCGGCAGCAACGTCTTGAAGACCTTCGCCGCAACCTCCCCGTTCACCACGAACGCCGCCGCGTTCCGAAACGGCTTGCCCGGACCGTCCCCTTCGTTGTGGTCGACATATCCCGCCAACAACGGCACTTCCCCCACCTCCGCCGAAAGACCCTCCAGAGCCTCGAGACACCGCGGCACAAACGCCGACTTGAACACCAGATCCAACGGCGGATACCCGGCCAGCGACATCTCCGGCGTCAACACCAGTTCCGCCCCAAGGCCCACCGCCTCCCGATACGCCTCCAGAATGCGCCCCGCGTTGCCGGCAAAATCACCCACCGTCGTGTTGATCTGCGCCAGTCCGATTCTCATCTCGCCCCCCGATCAATAAACTCCATCTGCCGGCCGGCGCCGGAAGCCTGACACATGCAACGCACAACGCCCGTCATCTGCCGCGCCTTACCATAACCCGTATTTCCCGAATGCAAGCGCATACCACCCCATCAGCAGGTTGGCCACCCCGTGCATCGCCACACAGGCCAGAAGACTTCTCGTCCAAACCGCCACAAGGTAAACCAGCGAACCCCACACAAAGGCCGCCGGCCGGTCGGGCGCCGAGTGCGCCAGAACCACCAATCCCGTGACGATCAGGTAACTCTTCCATGAAGGCGTGCCAAACGGCACCGCCCAGAAGTCCCCGTCGGGTTTCAGCACGAACCGCATCAAGAAGGCCCGCCACACCAGTTCCTCGGCCAACGCCGCCACCACCACCGCCCGCAGAAACCGCAGCACCACCGCCGCCCACCGGGCCGCCGGATCCTCGAATACAAACGGGTCAAACCCGTCCCGCCGGGGCAGAACCCCCAGCCATCGCTGCCACCCCTCCGGCGCCCCGCTCACCTCCAGCCAGTCGTGAAGCTGGGTCGGCAACAACCAGATCGAGATCCCCACCACCCCCATCGCCGCCCCGAACAGCACCTTCCCCGTCGACCACCTCAACTCATACCGCCGCCACCAGAACACGAGACAGAATCCCCCCAAAACCGTCTGCAACGGGTAGATCCAATGCTCCGGATGCCGCCGCCACCACGGAAGATACTCATGATCCCGGAAGAACCCCGGCGTCAAGTCCGTCACGAGCGACAAGCCCGCCCCCGCCACCATGAAGACCGCCAAGGGCGCCAGATGAGCCAGCGTGCGGTCGCCGCGAACCCGCCTCAACGCCCCCCCGCTCTTATCACCCGCCTTCATTTCTTCATCATCGCCCTGCCTCGACTGTGACGAACCCCACGCCCCATCATCCCAGCCTTCCGACGAACCGTTCGATCCGCTCCATGGCAACCCGCAGCCGCTCGAACGCGGTCGCGTAGCAGCACCGCAGGAACCCTTCCCCGCTCGGCCCGAAAGCGTCCCCCGGGACCGCCGCCACCTGCTCCTCTTCCAGCAACCGCGTCGCGAATTCCCGGCTCGACATCCCGAAACGCCGCACGTCCGGGAAAACGTAAAACGCCCCGCCCGGCAGGTGACAATCGACCCCCATCTCGTTGAACCGCCGCACCACGAAGTCCCGCCGCTGCCGGTAGCTCTGCTTCATCCGTTCCACACACTCCGCGCCGTGATCGAGAGCCTCCTGCGCCGCCGCCTGACTCGTGATCGGCGCGCAAAGCATCGAATACTGATGGATCTTCATCATCGCTTCCGTCAGGGGGGCCGGCGCACACGCATACCCAAGACGAAATCCCGTCATCGCAAACGCTTTCGAGAATCCGTGCAGCAGGACCGTGCGTTCCCACATCCCCGGCAGCGCCGCAATCGAAAGCGACCCCCTCCCTTCGTAGCACAGCTCGCTGTAAATCTCGTCCGTGATCACCACCAGATCGTGCGCCACCGCCAGCTTCGCAATCCCTTCAAGGTCCCCCCGCTCCGTCACCGCCCCGGTCGGATTGGTCGGGAAATTCAGTATCAGAACCCGCGATTTCGGAGTGATCGCCGCCGCCAGCGCCTCCGGCTTCAGCGCGAAGCCGTCCCGTTTCCGCGTCGCCACCGCCACCGGCGCCCCGTGCGCCATCACCGCTCCCGGCAGGTAGCTCACATAACACGGCTCATGATACAGCACTTCGTCCCCCGGGTTCACCAGCGCCCGCAATCCCAGATCAAGGGCCTCCGAAACACCCACCGTCACAAGGATCTCCCCCCGCGGATCATACCCGACCCCGAAGAAATCCATCACATACCTTGCAATGCTGCGACGCAGCGCCAGCAACCCGAGATTCGACGTGTAGCTGGTGTGCCCCCGCTCGAGCGAGTAGATCGCGGCCTCCCGGATGTGCCACGGCGCACTGAAGTCCGGCTCCCCGACCCCCAGCGAAATCACGTCCTCCCGGCCCAACACCAGTTCGAAGAAATCCCTGATCCCCGAACGCGGCACCGCTGCCACCTGCCGCGCAATCTTCGACTCATAATCCATCGCCACTTCGAATATCAAGGAACCCTACGGCGTCACCGGAAGGCGCTCCGGATCCTCGTCGGCCCCGAAGACAAATCCGTTCTCCTTGTAGGTCTTGAGGCGAAAATGCGTCGCGGTCGAGAGGATCCCTTCCATCGTGCTCAGCTTCTCCGTCACGAAGGTCGCCACCTCCATCAGGTCCTTCCCCTCCACCACAAGGAGCAGATCATACCCGCCGCTCATCAGGTAGCAGCTCACCACTTGATCGAACTTCGCGATCCGCGCCGCCAGTCGATCGAACCCGCCTCCCCGCTCCGGCGCCAGACGCACCTCGATGAACCCCGTCACATCCGAGTCCTCCATCCGGGAGGGATCCACCACCGCCTGGTACCCGAGAATCGTCCCCTCCTCCTCCCACTTCGCAATCCGGGCCCGCACCTCCTCCTCCGCCAGCGACAAACGCTCCGCCAGCTCCGCCTCCGAAAACCGGCCGCTTCGCCGCAAGAGTTGCAACAGGGGATCAATAGACATCGCGCGCGCGCTTCTAATGAACACCCGATCCAAGCGCAATGAGGAATTGGAATTCCGCTTGCCGCTCCCCGATTCGTTCGCCGCCCGTCATTCCTCGCTCCTCAATCCGCCATTCGTCGCTATCATCCCCCCATGCTCCACCAAGACTACATCCTTCGCGAAATCGAGCGCATGATCCAGTTCTATCTCCGCGCCGTCGGCCTCAAGACCGAAGACGAGGCCGGAAGCCTCCATGCCTTCCTCGAAGAAAACAGCGAAACCGTCACCGGCCTCCCGCTCGATACCCTCCTCGCCTCCCCCGCCCAGAAACTTGTCTCCCTCTTCTATCATCCCGGCACCGCCAAACTGCCCCAACTCGTCGGCTGCGGCGTTTGGCTCTGCGAGGCCGCCGATGTCCGGCGCCTCGACGGCGACCTCGACAGCGCCCGCGATCTCTTCCAACGGGGAGCCCAACTGCTCGCCTTCCTCAACGCCCATCACGGCGCCAGCCGCGAGTTCGCCCCCCTCGAAGAACACCTCCAGCGCCTCCTCCCCCGCCTCGACGAACTCCGCTTCTCCCCCGACGACCGATCCCGCCTCATCGCCACCCTCACCACCCCGCCCGGCGGCATCCCGTGATGGCCGGCGCCCTCCGGTTCAATCCCTCAACCGATTCCTCCCCTTCGAATCTTCCGCGTGATGTCGAGGGCGACTTCCAGAGCCGCCGCCCCCTGCTGCCCGGTGACGCTCGGCTCCTTCTGTTCGCGCACCGCCTCCACGAACGCCTGCAGTTCCAGCCGCAGCGGCTCTCCCTGCTCGATCTGCACCGGCTCCCGCCGGATCTCGTCTCCCTCCCTGCGATAGATGTCCCCCTTCTGCCCCCGGTAGTCCAGCGACAGATAGCAGTCTTCCTGGAAAACCCGGATCTTCCGCATCCGCTCCGGGCTCACCCGGCTCGCCGTCACGTTCGCCACGCACCCGTTCTCAAATCGAATCCGCGCGTTCGCGATGTCTTCGAGAGCCGTCAACACCGGCACCCCCACCGCGTCAATCGTCGCCACCGGCGCCCGAACCAGATGCAAAATCACGTCCAGATCGTGAATCATCAGATCCAGCACCACCCCGATGTCCATGCTCCGGTTCGGAAACGGCGACAACCGGTGCGCCTCGATGAACCGCGGATGCGTCAGCGCCTCCTCGAGCCGCCGCAAGACCGGATTGAACCGTTCCACGTGCCCGATTTGCAGAACCCGCCCCGCCGCCGCCGCGCACTCCAGCAATTCCCGCGCTTCCTCCTCGTTCGCTGCGATCGGCTTTTCCACCAATACGTTCACCCCCCGCCCGAGCAGCTCCCGCCCTACTTCGAGATGAGCCGCGGTGGGAACCGCCACGCTCACCGCGTCGCAGCTCCCCGCCAACTCGTCCAGCCGCTCCGCCGCCACCACCCCATACTCCCCCGCCAATTCCTCCGCCCGCTCCGCCTCCAAGTCGTAAACCATCACCAGCTCAACCCCCTCGAGCTCGCGGTACACCCGCGCATGATGGCGTCCCATCGCCCCCGCTCCCGCCACCCCCGTCCGGATCTTCATGCCCGTTCCTCGCAAATGCTTTCCCGCCCCGTAATCGCTTTATCGCCACCCCTCCACCATCCCCTCAACATCCGATCTTCCTCGATAGTGTTCATGAAAACATGATTCATGTTTGGCCAAATTTTACCTCGTGGTCGATCGTTTCCATTTGCGACGCCGTTGACCGTCTTTTAACTTCTACTGATTTCCTCCAAAGAGCCCCGGATATTCGCCTGCCATGAGCCTGCACGCCCATCTCAGCCCCGAAGCCGAAGCCCGTCTCGAGGCCCAGAAACGAGCCT
>CAYPUM010000059.1:0-12841 GCA_964413545.1 uncultured Roseibacillus sp.
TTCGGCGCCGATCGTGCTGGACGACAAGGTGATCGTCGGCGGGGGAGGAAAGGGGCAGGCCTTCCTTGCCTTCGACCGGACCAGCGGCAAGGTTGTCTGGAAGTCCGGCGAGGGGACGATCACGCATGCCACTCCCACCGTGGCGACGATTCACGGCAAGCTTCAGGTCCTGTTCTTCATGCATGAGGGGGTGGTGGCGGTTGACCCCGGGAACGGGACGGAGTTGTGGCGGTATCCGTTCCCGTTCCGGGTTGCGACGGCGGCCTCGCCGGTGGTGTGGGATGACATCGTGAGCGTGGCGGCCGGATACGGGGTGGGCGGCGGCGCCTGCCGGGTGAGCCGCTCCGGGGACTCCTGGGAGGCGAAGGAAATCTGGCGCGTCAAGGGGTCAGGCAAGGTGGCGAACATCTGGAGCACGCCGGTGTGCGTCGACGGCTACATGTACGGGATGTTTAGTGCCAAAAAATGGGGGGACGGGCCGCTGAAATGCGTCGACATCAGGACCGGGGAGGTGAAGTGGGAGGAGAACGGATTCGGCCAGGGACACGTGAGCGTGGCGGGAGGCAAGCTTCTGGCGCTGACCGACTACGGCGAGCTGGCGGTGGTCGATCCGGACCCGGGCGGATACAAGGAGCTGACGCGGGCCATGGTGCTTGAGGGCAAGTGCTGGTCGACGCCGGTCTTCGCCAACGACCGCCTCTACCTCCGCAGCACCACCCATGGGCGGTGCCTGAGGCCGTGAGGGCGGGCGGCCGGGCGGCGTGTCGCGGGGGGTTTCCGAGCATGCCTCGTTGGAGCGGGGGTTGCGGATGGCATGGCGCGTGCGGGGTGGAGAATCCGGCCTGCCGCGGGCTTGCAATGTTGAGCTTCCCGCCGTAAAGGCGGCGCTTACACCGCAACCGGCCGATGTCTGACCATCCTGTCATCATATACACGAAGACCGACGAAGCCCCGGCTCTTGCCACCTGTTCGCTGCTGCCCGTGATTCGGGCCTTTGCGAGACCCTTCGGCATTTCGGTCGAGACGCGCGACATCTCGCTGGCGGGGCGGATTCTCGCGGCCTTTCCCGAACGTCTCGGGGAGGATCAGCGGGTCGGTGACGCCCTTGCGGAGCTGGGGGCGCTCACCCGGGCGCCCGAGGCCAACATCATCAAGCTTCCCAACATCAGCGCCTCGGTCCCGCAGATGAAGGCCGCCATCCGGGAATTGCAGGGCAAGGGATACGACCTTCCCGACTATCCCGAGGAGCCGCGGACCGACGAGGAGCGCGCGGTCAAGGCGAGATACGACAAGGTGAAAGGCAGCGCGGTGAATCCCGTCCTGCGCCAGGGCAACTCCGACCGCCGCGCGCCGAAGGCGGTCAAGGAGTATGCCCGCGCCCATCCCCATTCGATGGGCGAATGGTCCGCGGGCTCGAAGGCGGACGTCGCCACCATGGCCGGGAACGACTTCCGGTCGAACGAGAAGTCCATGACCGTCCCCGGGGACACCGCGTTCCGGATCGAGTTCGCCGGGAAGGACGGGACCACGAAGGTCATGAGGGAGGAGGCGCCCCTGCGGGAGGGCGAGGTGATCGACGCGGCGTTCATGAGCCGGAAGGCCCTGCTCGGCTTTCTCGATCGGCAGGTGGCGCGCGCGAGGCGGGACGGAGTGCTCTTCTCGCTGCACCTGAAGGCCACCATGATGAAGGTTTCGGACCCCATCATATTCGGGCATTGCGTGCGGGTCTTTTTCCGGGACCTGATCGCGAGGCACGGCCCGCTGCTTGAAGAACTCGGGGTCGATTTCCGGAACGGGTTCGGCGATCTGGCGGCGCGGATGGACACGCTTCCGGAGGACCGGAAGGCGGCGCTCGAACGGGACATCAGGGCCTGCTACGAGAACGGCCCGGACCTTGCGATGGTGGACTCGCGCAAAGGGATCACGAACCTGCACGTTCCGAGCGACGTCATCGTGGACGCCTCCATGCCGGCCATGATCCGCGCCGGGGGCCGCATGTGGAACGCCGGGGACGAGACGCAGGACGCCCTTGCGGTGATCCCCGACAGCAGCTATGCCGGGGTCTACAAGGCGGCCATCGACTTCTGCAAGAAGCACGGCGCCTTCGATCCCACTACGATGGGCACCGTATCCAACGTCGGCCTGATGGCGCAGAAGGCCGAGGAGTACGGCTCGCACGACAAGACCTTCGAGGTTCCCGCGGAGGGAACGATGCGGGTGGTGGACGCCGGGGGGGCGGTCCTTCTCGAACACGCCGTCGAGCAGGGGGATATCTGGCGGATGTGCCAGACGAAGGACGCCGCCATCCGGGACTGGGTGAAGCTGGCGGTCAGGCGGGCTCGCATCACGGGGGACCCGGCCGTCTTCTGGCTGGACGAGGGCCGGGCGCACGACGCGCAACTGATCGCAAAGGCGGGCGAGTATCTCGGGGAGCACGACATCGAGGGTTTGGACATCAGGGTCCTTTCTCCGGTCGAGGCGACGGAGGTCACGCTGGAGCGGCTGAAGGCCGGGCAGGACACCATTTCGGTGACAGGGAATGTTTTGCGGGACTACCTCACGGATCTGTTTCCGATCCTCGAGCTTGGCACCAGCGCCAAGATGCTCTCGGTGGTTCCCCTCATGAACGGCGGGGGGCTCTTCGAGACCGGGGCGGGGGGATCCGCCCCGAAGCACGTGCAGCAGTTCACGGCCGAGAACCACCTCCGGTGGGATTCGCTGGGCGAGTTCCTGGCTCTTGCGGAATCGTTGAAGCACGTGGCCGGCCGCTTCCATGAGGAGAAGGCGGGGGTTCTCGCGGCCGCCCTTGACGAGGCCAACGCCCGGTACCTCGAAAACAACCGCGCGCCCTCCCGGAAGTGCGGCGAGCACGACAACCGCGGCAGTCATTTCTACCTTGCCCTTTACTGGGCCCGGGCTCTGGCCGGCCAGGCCGGCGACCCCGAATTGCAGGCGTGGTTCGCCCCCGTTGCCGAGGCGCTCGCTGCGGACGAGCGCGCCATTGTCGACGAGCTCCTCTCGGTGCAGGGGCGCCCGGTCGACCTCGGTGGTTACTATCTTCCCGACGACGAAAAGACCTCGTCCGCCATGCGCCCCAGTCCCACCTTCAACCGCATCATCGACGGAATGTGCCCGAGGGAATTACCCTCGACCCGGGGGCGGAAGTGATCGAGGGTGAGCCCCGCGATGCAGTCTGTCGAGGGAGCGTCGACGCAGCAGAAGGCGTTCGAGCTGAACATGGACCCCGGCTTCTACGGCACCTTTGCCGAGATCGGGGCGGGGCAGGAGGTGGCGCGCTGGTTTTTCCGGGCCGGGGGCGCCGCGGGGACGATTGCGAAGACGATGTCGGCCTACGACATGGTCTTCAGCGATCACATTTACGGGGCGGAGGAGCGCTACGTCAGCCGGGCGCGGTTGCGGAAGATGCTGGTTCGCGAATTCGGGCTCCTTCGCGAGCGCCTCGCGGCCGCCCGCGGGGATGGCACCCGCTTTTTCGTGCTTGCCAACACGGTAACCGCCAGGGGGTACCGGACTTACCACGACTGTCACGGCTGGATGGGCGTTCGCGTGCAGAGCCGTCCGGGAGGGGCGCCCAACGACATTCTGCTGCACGTTCGCATGCTGGACCGCGAGAACGTCGGCCAGCAGGAGGCCCTCGGCATTTTGGGGGTCAACCTGCTGCATGCCGCCCGGAATCAGGCGGGACTTCCGGGCGGGATGCTGGACCGTCTCCTCGACGGGTTGACGCGGGAGCGGATCGAGATCGACGTCCTTCTCTTCGAGGGGTCCGACTTCGAGGGGGTCGACAATCGTCTCGTGAACCTTGAGCTGGTTGAACGGAATCTTGCCAACGCGGTGATCTTTGCGCCGGGAGGGGTGGTCCGTCACCCCTCGGAGATGTTCTACAAGCGGCCCCTCGTGTTGGAGCGGGGGCGCTTCCGGCCGGCGACCAACGTCAATCTGCGCATGATGGAGTGCGCGCGGGAGCAATACCTTCGGGACACGGGCCAGGATGCCGCGGGCTTGGTGGAGATCATGGAGATCAGCATCCGCAATCTCCTGAAAGACGTGGGGCCGGACCACCAACCCGACTTCCTCGCCAGCCTCGACATCCTCGACCGCCTTGGCAAGACGGTTTTGGTCAGCAATTACGGCGAGTTTCACCGTCTCGGCGAGTACCTGCGGCGGTATTCGCGATGTGAGACCGGCCTCGTTCTGGGGGTGGCGTTGCTGCGCGAGTTGTTCGACGAGAGCTATTACAAGGATCTGCCGGGCGGGATCCTCGAGGCGTTCGGGCGGCTCTTCAACAACGACTTGCGGCTCTATGTCTATCCTGCCGTCGACGAGGACGGGCGGGTGCTGTCGGCCGGCAACCTGCAGGTCGCCCGCCACCTGCGTCTCCTCTACCGGCACCTTCTCGAGAACGGTCTCATTCGCCCCCTCGATACGCCCACCCCCAAACCGCTGGGCCTCTCGTCGGCCGGGTTGGCGGGCCGCATCGCCCGCAACGACCCCGGCTGGGAGGAGCGGGTCACCCCGGAGATCGCCGCCCTCATCAAGGAAAAAGGGTACTTCGGATATGGCGGATGAGAGACGGGGTGGGTTCTTCGTTCTTGATTCCGGGCGCAGGCGAGACACGCTGCGGATGCATCACGCCCGAGTCCATGAATGACGCCAGCGAAGCTCTTTATCAGCAACGGTTGCACCGCTATGTCACGGCGATGCGGAACGGGCGGCCGGACGCGGTTCCGATCCGTCCGTTTGCGGCGGAGTTCGCGGCGAAGGTGGCGGGGATGAACGGGCAGGAGGTGACGCAGGATTACGAACTGGCCTTCGAGGCGGTGCGGTGCTGTGCGGAGCAGTTCGACTGGGACGCCATGGTTCCCAACATGGTTTACGTGTGGGGCGTGATTCCGCAACTGCTCGGGAGCCGCTACTACGCCATTCCCGGGGTGGGTCTCGATCCGGGGACCGGGTTCCAGTATCTCGAACCCGGGGAAGGGGAGGCGTGGATGCCCGCCGAGGACTATGACGCCCTCATTGCGGACCCCACGGCCTACCTGCTCGAGCGCTGGATGCCCCGCACCAATCGGGACCTTGCCGCCCCCGGAGAGGCCAACACCACCGGCAACAACCTCGCCTGGCTCCGGGGAGGGATGGCGGTGATGGACTATTTCGGCGCGATGGGGCGCGCCGTGGCCCGGATGCGCGACGAGTGCGCCATGCCTTCCGCGATCGCCGGGATCCTCAAGAGTCCCTTCGACATCCTTGCCGACAAGTTCCGGGGGTACATCGGCCTCACGATGGACCTCTTCGAGCGCCCGGACAAGGTGCATGCCGCGGCCGAGGCGATGATGCCGCACATGTACCAGATTGCCCGCAGCACTGCCGACCCGGAGCGCGTCCTGCCGGTCACGATCTGGATGCACCGGGGCTGCGTTCCCTTCATCACTCCGGAACAGTTCGACCGTTTCCACTGGCCGGTGCTCCGGCCGATCATCGAGGCCTTGTGGGCCGACGGCATCCAGACCCTCTTCTACGCCGAAGGGGTGTGGCACCACCATTGGGACGCCTTCCTCGAACTGCCCGAGGGCTCGATCATCGTGCACTGCGACCGGGACGACGTCTTCGCGGCGAAGCGCAAGCTGGGGCACAAGTTCGCCGTCAGCGGGGGCATTCCGAACACCCTTCTGAGCTTCGGTCAACCGGACGAGGTGCGCGCCTTCTGCCGGCGTCTGCTCGACGAGGTGGCGGTCGATGGCGGCTACATCATGGACGCCGGCGCCATCATGCAGGACGACACGAGCATCGAGAACATGCGGGCCCTGACGGATTATGCGCGGGAGCACGGGGTTTACTCGCAATCCGCGCCGGCTCCGGAGCGCCGGGGGATGCCGGAGGGATTCGAGCCGGACCCGCGGCTCCACCCGCCGCACCCGCGGCCGGCCGGGACGGTGGTGCCGGCGGCCGAGGAGATCGCGCGTCTGCCGGAGATTGTGGGCGACCGGGCCATCGTCGAGCGCACCCTCGGCGGCATCGACGCATGGGCCTACGCCTTCCTGTGGCATTGCGTGGTGTCGTTCTAGCGAGGCGGGGCCTCGGACCATGATGCAGGATTCAGGATTCAGGGAACAGGGGGCTGCATCCTGAATCTTGCACCCTGAATCAGGCAGGGCAACCTTGCTTCCGGAAAACTTGACTCCATTGTGACGACTTCGGGATTTCAAGGACTTCAGCGGGGCGCCGGGGCGAGGGGTCACGCCTTCAGGTCGAGGCCGGTGGTCCACTTTTCGTTGGCTGCGAGGAGGTCCTTCCATGTGACCGGTTTTCCGGTGTAGGCGGCGGTTCGGCCGAGGATGGTGAGAAGGTTGCTGCGGACACTCGGGGCGACGGTGGGGTTGGCGGCATCACCGGTCGTGACGGACTGGTGGAAGGCGGCGATGTTGGCGACCGCTCCGTCCTTGAAGAGGCCGGGGGTCTTCCCGCGATAGAGAGGATTGGTGCGCAAGAGAACCATTCCGGCGTACTGGCACTCGATCACTCCCTTGGCGCCGAACATGCGGTTGCGGATGCCGTCGGGCTGGGTTCCGTGTCCGTTGAACTGGCGGGAGGTGAAGCTGATGTCGATCTCGCGGGGGTAGGAGTAGATCACCGAGAAGTGATCCTTGCAGTCGCCGTAGGGCCGGACCTTCTGGTTGCAGGCGCCCGCGGCACGGAGCGGCGCCTGGTTCATGATCCAGCTGGCGACGTCGATGGTGTGGATATTCTGCTCGGTGATGATGTCGCCGGAAAGGACCCGGTCGACGCCCCACGCCCGGAGGCGGTATTCCGGATTGCCGGGGTCCTTGCGCAGGAGGTCCCGTGCCTGGGGAAAGGGGACACCCGCATGGTAGGAGGACTCGCCGAACGAGAACTCCCCGATGGCGCCGTCGTGCACCCGGTGGATTGCCTCGCGGAAGTGTTCATCGGCGCGAGTCTGGAAATCCACCATGAGGCAGAGGCCGTTTCTGGTGGCGAGGGCGCCGCTTTCCTTGATGCTCAGGCAGCCGGCAACATCGACCGCGATCGGCTTCGCGAGGTAGACGTGCTTGCCCGCTTCGACCGCGGCGCGGGTCTGTTCAGGGTGGAAGTATGGAGGGGACTCGATCGCGACGGCATCCACCGGGGCGCTCTCGACGAGCTTCCGGTAACCCGACAGGCCGGAGTAGAGGTGCTTCGCGGGAATCCGGAACTTCGAGGCGTAGGTATCGAGGCGGTCCTTGAAGTAATCGGCGGCGGCGGTGATTTCGTATCCGCCGTGCTGCTGGAAGAGCGCCGAGATCCAGCGGCCGCGTGCGCCGCACCCGATCAGGCCGAGGCGGAGGCGTCTTGCCGGACCGGTCGCAGCGGCAGGGGCGGGGCTGGCGAGCGCCATCCCCGCAGCGGCAAATGTCGTGTTCCGGATGAGGCGGCGGCGAGTGAGGAACGGGTCGGCATCGTTCATGGCATTCGGTGGTGGATTTGGTCTGAGTGCGGGGGCCATGCGTGTCGATCAACCAAGCTATCACTCGCGGGATGCGAGGAAATCCCCTTCGTTGATCTCCCGGTTCTTGATGGACGGTTTCCCCCGTCCTGCGAGGATTCCGAGCTTTCGAGGAGGGCGCAGAACCTCATCGGAGCAGGGCCCCAGAATGGCAACATTCTCCCGCTTCCGTCCTTTCTGGAGAACGACGCGCCCGCCCTTGGATACTATCCTCCAGCAGCTCGGGCAGCAGGCGTTTGAACTCCGCGATGGTCACGGTCCTCACGCGGACAAGCGTTCCAAAAGTGGACAACTTGTCAAGTTTGGACTGGGGGGACACGCTTCCCCCGGGTGCGCCTCCCGTGCCGCCCGGCTTCGCCGTGCGGCTACGAGGGGTCAGGCGCCGCGTTGGCCACCGCCCTCCGCAGGTGGGCGTCACGGCGCGAGCCGCTCGATGATCCACGCGCGATCCGGCCCTTCGCGGCGGTAACGGAAGCGGTCGTGCAGGCGGCTCGGACGGCCCTGCCAGAATTCGATGCTTTCCGGGATCACGACGTATCCTCCCCAGTGGTCCGGGAGGGGCACCTCACCCCTGGAGAACTTCCGCTTCATCTCCTCGAACTTCATCTCGAGAAGCTTGCGGGAGGAGATGACCGCGCTTTGGTCGGAGATCCATGCCCCGAGCTGGCTCCCGCGGGGGCGGGTCAGAAAGTATTTCAGGGACTCCTTTTTGCTGATTTTCTCGATCCGGCCCGTGATGTTCACCTGGCGCTGCAGGGCGTGCCACGGGAAGTTCAGCGCCACGCGGGGATTGTCCGCGATCTGGTGCGCCTTGGCGCTCTCGTAGTTCGAAAAGAACACGAAGCCCCTCCGGTCGAAGGCCTTCAGCAGGACGAGGCGCGCCGTCGGCATGCCGTCCGGCCCCGCCGTCGCCAGAACCATGGCGTTCGGCTCCGGAAGATCCGCCGCGCACGCCTGCCGAAACCACCCCTCGAATTGCTCAATCGGATCCTCCGCGAGGTCGCCGCGGCTCAACCCACCCCGGCTGTATTCCTCGCGATAGGCGGACAGGTCTGCGGACATGAAATCGTGGCAATCCGGGCTAAGGTGAGGCAATGAGAACCGTCCCACAGCCCGCGTCAAGCCCAAGCCGCCTTGCCCCGCGCCCGCATTTCCGCCTTAAATCCGCACCCCGGACAAAAAATGCCGGAAACTTCATTGAATGCTTGCATGTCCCACATTTTGTGCTAGAAGGGAGCTTCCTGCACCATATATGGTGTTTATTTCAATTTAGGGAAACTGATTCCCTTTCCAACTATTCAAGATCATGATCCAGACCGCCACTACGACAGCCGTGCCGACGACGATCCCGGATGCCGCTCCTTCACGCCGTCCCGCGCCCCCGCGCCTTGAATTCAAGCGGGTCTTCAGCCGGGCCGACACCTCTCCCTTCGACGAGTTCGAGTGGGAGAAGCGCTCCGTCGAGATCACCGGAGACGCGGGCGAGGTGGTTTTCCGCCAGGACGGGGTGGAGGTTCCGAAATCGTGGAGCGCGCTCGCCGCCAAGATCGCGGTTTCGAAATACCTCTACGGCGACGCCGACAAGGGGGTGGACCCCTCGCACAACGGCCGCGAAACCTCCATCCGCCAGCTTGTGCGCCGCGTCACGCGCACCATCGCGGACTGGGGACTGAAAGACGGCTACTTCGCGGATCGCGAAAGCGCCGAGACCTTCTACGCGGATCTCAGCTGGCTCTGCCTCAACCAGTACGGCGCCTTCAACAGCCCGGTGTGGTTCAATGTGGGGCTTTATCACCAGTATGGCATCGGCAAGGGGGCGGGCCGCGGCAACTACTACTTCAACCGTTCCACGGGGAAGCCGGAGCGTTCGGACAGCCAGTATGAGCATCCGCAGTCGAGCGCCTGTTTCATTCAGTCGGTCGAGGACGACATGGAGGACATCATGCGGCTGGCCCGCAGCGAGGCCATGCTTTTCAAGTATGGATCGGGCACCGGCTCGGACCTTTCGACGCTCCGCAGCACGCGGGAGAAGCTCAGCGGCGGGGGCCGGCCGAGCGGGCCGCTTTCGTTTTTGAAGGTCTACGACCAGATTGCGAATGTCGTGAAGAGCGGGGGCAAGACGCGCCGGGCCGCCAAGATGAACACCCTCAAGGACCACCACCCCGACATCGAGGAGTTCATCGAAGCCAAACAAAAGGAGGAGAAGAAGGCCTGGGCGCTCATTGAGGAGGGATACGACGGCGACTACAACGGCGAGGCCTACGGCTCGATCATGTTCCAGAACGAAAACCTCAGCGTGCGCGCCAGCGACGAGTTCATGCAGGCCGCCGTCGAGGACGGGGAATGGTGGACCCGGCGCGTCACGGACGGCGAGCCCTGCGAGAAGAAAAGGGCCCGCGACCTGCTGCGCAAGATCGCCGAGGGCACCCACGTCTGCGGCGACCCCGGCATGCAGTTCGACACCACCATCCACCGGTGGCACACCTGCAAGGGTACCGCCCGCCAGAACTCCACCAACCCCTGCTCGGAATACCTCTTCCTTGACAACACGGCCTGCAATCTTGCCTCGCTCAATCTCCTGAAGTTCCGCGATCCCGACGGAACCTTCAACGTCGAGCGCTACCGGGCCGCGATCCGCCTCTTCATCACGGCTCAGGAAATCCTGGTCGACAATGCGAGCTACCCGACGCCTGAAATCTGCGAGAACAGCCACCGCTTCCGCACCCTCGGGCTTGGCTATGCGAACCTCGGCGCGCTCGTCATGAGCTACGGCCTGCCCTATGACAGCGACGAGGGACGCGCCCTGTGCGGCGCCCTCACCTCCCTCCTCACGGGCGAAGCATACGCCCACAGCGCCCGCATGGCCGCCGGGATGGGTTCCTTCCCCGCCTATCACGACGCGCGTGCCGCCGGGGTGAAGCGCCCCGTTGCCCGCGACAACGTCGAATCGATGCGGGAGGTGATCCGCATGCACCGCGCCGCGGTGGAAGGCATTCACCCCTGCGAACGGTTCACCTACCTTGTCGACGAGGCCCGCCGGTCGTGGGACGCGGCTGTCGAAGGCGGCGACCGCCACGGCTTCCGGAACGCCCAGGTGACGGTCCTCGCCCCGACCGGCACCATCAGCTTTCTCATGGATTGCGACACGACGGGCATCGAACCGGACATCGCTCTCGTCAAATACAAGCTTTTGGCCGGTGGAGGGGTGCTCAAGATCGTCAACCAGACCGTCAACCCGGCCCTTCACATTCTCGGGTACAGCGCCATGGAGCGCGAGAGGATCATCGCGCACATCGACGCCCACGACACCATCGAGGACGTGGTGGACGAGCAAACCGGAGAAACGATCGCGAGCGGGCTGAAGCCGGAACATTTGCCCGTCTTTGATTGCGCCTTCGCCCCCTCGAAGGGCAACCGTTCTTTGAGGCCCATGGCGCACCTCGGGATGATGGCCGCGGCCCAGCCGATGCTGAGCGGCGCCATTTCGAAGACGGTCAACCTCCCGCAGGCCGCCACTGTCGAGGAGATCATGGACACCTACATCGAGGCGTGGCGGATGGGCCTGAAGGCGGTCGCCATCTATCGCGAGGGGTCCAAACGCTCCGCCCCCCTCAATACCAGCCAGAAGAAGAAATCCGCCGGGGCGGCCGGCCTTGAAGGAGCGGAGGAGACCGTGAGCGTCGAGGAAGTGCAGCGCCTGCACGAGCAGATCGCCGCCCTCGAAAAATCCCTCGAGGAGTTCGAGGCCCGCGTCGAGGAACCCATCCGGAAGCGCATGTCCGACACCCGCGTCTCGGTGACGCACAAGTTCGACATCGCCGGGCATGAGGGCTACATCACGGTGGGCCTCTTCGACAACGGCGAACCGGGGGAGGTCTTCATCCACATGGCCAAGGAGGGCAGCACCATCGGCGGCCTCATGGATACCGTGGCCACCCTCACCTCGATGGCGCTCCAGTACCGGGTGCCGCTCGAAACCCTCGTGAGCAAGTTCGCATACCAGCGCTTCGAACCCAGCGGTTTCACCAAGAACCCCGACATCCGGAAGGCCACCAGCATCACCGACTACGTCTTCCGTTGGCTTGGCTGCCGCTTCATTCCGGGGTACTTCGAGGCCATCTCCCCCAACCACGACCAGCCCGAACTCCCCATCAAGGAGATCGGCGACATGGAACGCAAGGCGGTCAACCGCCCCGTCACGGACCTCTCCCGCAACAAGGAGAACGACCAGGAGCACGAACCTTCCGGCGAGACCCCGGCCGCCTCGAACGGTGCGCGCCGCGCCTCCTCCAACGACCGCCTCCGCGAGGCCCTCGGAAACATGTTCATGGACCAGCCCTGCTCGAACTGCCACAGCTACAAGGTGATCCGCGCCGGGGCCTGCGGCGTGTGCACCCAGTGCGGCACCAGCCAGGGCTGCGGGTGAGTCAACTGTTCCATGCCTGAAGCGGCCGTTTTGGAGATGGCTGGCAGGCGCGGCACCGGTTTGGCGGCTCAATCATCTTCCTGGATCACGCGGAAGCCGACGTTATAGACCTTCTGGTAGGTGCGGTATCCGAAGCGGTAGCTGGAGGTGCACCGTTTTGGGCGGTCGTACCATGAGCCGCCGCGGACGACGCGCTTGCCATGGGCGTCGCGGTCATTGCGGCCGTCGTTTTCGTCGTAGGGGTAGGGTATGTAGAGGGAACGGGTCCATTCCGCGACGTTGCCGTGCATGTCATGGAGGCCCCAGGGATTGGGGGCGTAGGATGCCACGTTGACCGAGAGGAATCCGCCGTCGTTGAAGCGGGAGTCCTGGGGGATCCAGTTGTCGAAGATGTTCCGCGGGTTGTTGTAGCGGGCCTTGGCGTGGTCGAGGACGTAGGGGTTTCCCGAGAAATCGGCGAGCATGGCGTCGCCGAGGTTGGCGTGTTTCGAGAAGTCGGTTTGGAAGGTTCCGTAGTTGAAGGGGGCGCCGGCGCCGGCGCGGCAGGCCCATTCCCACTGGGCCTCGGTAGGCAGGGCGAATTGCCTTCCGGTTTTCGTGGTGAGCCAGTCGCAGAAGGCGACGGCCTGCTTCCACGACAGGCGCACGGCGGGCATGCGGGGCTGGTTGACGTCGTATCCCGGGATGCCGAACTGGTAGCCGTGCCGGTCTTCCTCGCGGCTGTGGTGGGAGGGGTGGAAGGCGCGGAACTGTTCGTTGGTGACCTCGCACCTGCCCATCCAGAACCCCCGCGGGATGCGGACCATGGTCATGGGGGCCTCGTCGGGATAGCCCTCACTGGAGCCCATCACGAACCGGCCGGGAGGGATGCGGACCATGGTCATGGTCAGTCC
>CAYPUM010000060.1:0-12780 GCA_964413545.1 uncultured Roseibacillus sp.
AGTAACAACAACGGAATCCCGACGAGGTCCGCGCTCCAGCGGTTGTTCGGCAGGTCGACCCGCAATCCCAACAGGTGCAGTTGAGCGCGGTAGAAATTCACGCCCGTGTCCTCCTCGTCCACGGTGCCGTCCAGCCGCCACAACCCATAACTTGCCGTTTGGTTGGCAAACCGGATGCCCGCCAGGAAGTCTCCGGCCGAGTTCCAGATGCTGACGAAGAAGCTGTCCCGCGTCGGCTTCGTGATCGAATCCTGGATCCCGACCAGGGTTTCCACCTCGACCACCGGGAGGTCGCCGGCGCCCGGGTTGTAGGGGATCTGGCGGGCGACATAGACGAACGTCGACGCCGGTTGCCGGAAGCCGAGGAAGGCCGTCCTGCCGAGTCCGCCCCCGGCAATGATGTCCTGGTCGATGCCGTGCACCCCCAGTCCCGTGCTGTTGCCGATCCACCCGTCGGTGCCCGCCCACATGTCGTCGCCCGCCACCCAGTCGACGGCACCCGAGTCATAGGTTTCGAAGTCGGTCCGATACAACTCTCCCGCCGCGACGGGCGGCCCCGGCAGAAAACGAAACAGGATGGCGGCCGACAGAAGGGTGATGCGGACGGCGCGGTTCACGGTGAGTTGCTTGGATGACATACGCGGACCGAGACAACCCGGCACCAGGCCGGGCTGCCTCGATCCATTTTTCCGGGGCCGCCGCGCACCGCACGGGGGAGTCGCGCAAGGACTCGGTGTCGGCGTCGCGGCCAACCGGGGAGAATACTTACTGGGCCGGTGGGCAGTCACGATCGCGATCGCACTGCTTCACCGCCGCGAGAAACTCGTCGAGTGTGACCAGGCCGTCGTCGTCGGTGTCGAGCCGGTCGAAGATCGTCTGCACCATATCGTCGTTGTCCGGGTCGTCGTCGTTCAACTTGTTGGCCATTCCGGGCAGGGTGGCGAACTCGCCGTAGTCGAGCGCCCCGCTGTCGTCGACATCCGCCTCCTCGAAGCGGACGATACGGGTCTCCTCGATCATTTCGCGCAGCCGGGTGCGCGCCTTGTCGCGCTCCTGGTCGCCGATCTGGCCGTCGCCGTTCTCGTCCCAGTCGGTCCGCAGCTGCTTGCGGATCTGGTCGCGCGCCTGTTCCATGACCTGGCGTTCCTCCTCGTTGATCACGCCGTCGCCGTCGACGTCGTAGTGGGCGAGATACTGCGGCAGGCAGGTGCCGTCGCCGAATTGCTTCTGGTGCTGGAGCTGCTCCTTGCCGCCTTCGCCGAAGGCCGGCAGTGCGAGCAACAGGCCGCACATCGCAATTGCCTGTAGTTTCATGGTCTTGCTTGGGTTGGTCTTGGTGTTGCTGTTGTCCGGGCGGGAGTCATCTCGCCCATCAACAGGCCGGACGCGAGACATGCCGCGCCGGTTACAAGGATCCGAAAAAAATTTCGGCCGCGGCCCGGATCAGTTGCCCGGGTTGAGCAGATTCCCGCCGCCGCGCGGCGCCGGGGCCGTCCGGCCCCCACCCTCCGCCGGGACCGGCTCGACCGGCTCCGTCGGCACCGGAGCATCGGCGTCCGATCCGCCGCCGGTGTCGTCGAGCAGTTCGGCTTCGAGGCGGTTGAAGATGTCCTGCCACCACAGCTGACGGTCAAGTTCCGCATCCTCGAACCGCGCCTGCTGCTCGGCGTCGAGCAGCGCATGCACCTCCTCGTCCGGCAAAGTGGTCCGGTCGACGTCCACCCACACCCCGCCAACCTGCATCACCGCGTCGTAGCCGGGCATCGATCGCGCCAGCAACGGGAACATCTTCGCCCGTTGCTCGCGGGTCAGCGCGAGTTCCTCGGTCAGCGTCTCGAGCCGCTCGCGCGCGCCGCTCTCGACCTCGGCGGCCCGCTGCCGCAGCAGCGCCTGCTCGCCCGCCGGCAGCACCGCCAGTTCGGACGCCGGCACGGTCACATCGAAGCGGACCCGCTGCGGCCGACCGCCGGAGCCGGCCAAGTTATGGTTGGCGCGCCGGTCAAAGGATGCGGAGTAATCGGCAGGATATGCGCGACCGGTTGCCACGATCCTCCCGCCTTGGCCGGCCTCATCGATCTCTCCGGCCTCCCGCGGGGCGTTGCGCATCGTGATGGTCGCGGCTAGGGTGGCCGCCACGACGAGCAGCGCGACGCCCAGTATGAAACTCGAGCGGGTCACGCGTTTCCTCCCGTCCTGCGTCAGGGGTAGCACCCTCGCTTCGTTTGTCGAGCAATTCCTGCAACGCCGCGCGACTTTTCTCCAGCCGGGCCTGCTGCTCATCGGTTAACATTGGCAGCAACCGGTCGTGGAGAGTTACCAACAGCTGCCGATAGTCGTCGAGCGCGCGCGCCCGCACTTGACCGATCTCCGTGGCGGCGCGCCGTAGTTCGCGCTGCACGGCGGCCGCCTGGTCATCGTCGAGTCCGAGTTCAGCGCGCAGGCGTGCGAGGGTCTGTCGTTCCCACTCCTGTTGTTGCGACGCGTTCTCGGCGGCCTCGGCGGCGAGCCGCCGCTGGGTGGTCACCTCGCCGACGAGGAACCCGATGCCGTAGCCGCAGAGGAGGATCGCGAGCAGCGCGGCGGTGATGGTGAGGTAGTCACGGGGAGTGGCCTTCATGGCTGGGCGCGGGGCAGGGATTGGGCGGGCGGGTTGATCAGCGGCCGGGCGTCGTCGGTGCAGCGGGTGGCGGCGAAGACGGCGGCGAGTGCCAAGCCGCACACTACGGCGGTGATCACCGACCAGCGGCGCCATGTCAGGGTGCGGGCGAAGGCGGCGATGGCCTCGCGCATGGCGACGATGCGGGCGGCGAAGCCGGGCGGCGGCGGTTCGTCCGCGGCGGGTGGTGGCGTCTTGCGGGCGGCTTCGACGAGTTTCTGCCAGGCTGGGTCGGGATTGCTCATGATTCGGGACGGATGTGCGGGTCGAGCCGCTGCATTTGCTCGGCGAGTTTGCGGCGCGCGCGCATGGCGGTGACCTTCACCTTCGAAGACCCCCAGCCGGTCACGTCGCAGACATCGTGTACCGAGAGCGCTTCCAGGTCGAGCAGGCGGATGACGATCTGCTCGTGCGGCTTGAGGGTGGCGAGCAGCCGTTCGAGGAAGTCGCGCAACAAGCCCGGGTCGGCATCCGGCGCGGCATCGTTGCCGGCGAGCGTGCGCTCGAGCAGTTTGGCCTGTTCGGGGTGCAGGTCGGTCCAGGAAACCGCCGGCCGCGCCTGCATCCGGCGCAGCCAGTCATGGCAGGTGTTGAGGGCGATCCGGCTGACCCAGTGGCCGAACGGTTGCCGGCCGCGGTACTGCCCGAGGTGAAGGAAGATCTTGGCGAACACCTCTTGGGCCACATCCTCGTGGTCGTCGCGCCGGCGCAGGTGGTTGCGCACGATCGCGAACACCCGCGGTGACAGCCGGGCGATCAGGCTCCGCCACGCCTCCTCGTCGCCGGTCGCGGCGGCGGCAATCAGGTCGTCAGGGATGTCGGGCGACTCGTCAGCCATGGTGCCCGCCGCGAAAGTGGCGGGAAGCGCCGCCGCAGGCGAGCAATTCTCCGCGGCTTCACCAAGGGAGCGGACGCCATCGCCAACGGCGACGTGAGCTGGATCATCGGAACCTCGACCACGCTCGCAGCCGGCTCTTGGACCGAGGTGGTCATTCGGGCTGCCGGAGATGCCACCGCCACCATCGAATACACGTTCACGCCCGGCAGCCCGCCGGTGGAATTCGCCCGCCTGAAGGTCGTGCAGTGACCGCAGGCAAGGCGGAGGCTCGAATCCACCCGCGACGTGCGCCCGAAGGGCCGCGGCAGTTGAGACAGACCCAAGGTGGCCGCAGATCTGAAACGTCCGTCCCTGGATTTCGGAGCGAAACCATGTGATCCGGCGTAAATCGCTCCGCCGCAAACGTCCGGTCTCTTGGCCATACGAACACTTTCATGCTGACGCAATGCGATTCACGAGGTCGCGAGTCACCGGGCAGTGGAAGAAAAACCCGGCACGGCGTTCACTGGTTCGGACTCGGCTTGTTCGGCTTCTCATATTGACGCTTCAAGGGGACAACGACGGACAACAACGATCCGCCCGCGTTCGCAATAGTGACACCCAAAGCCACGCTTCCATCGACTTCAGCTTGCGGGTCGCGCTTGCACAATCCATTGCATGAGCCCTTCATCAATGACTTGCCCAGACCTTGCGGCTGCGCTTGGCACCGGGCGCGGCGTCTTCGGGTCCTCAGAGGTTTGCAAGGAGGGTGATCACCTCCCAGAAGACCGTCGAATCCTTCGACCGACCGCTCCTGCAGCGAAGACCTTGGGGGCCCACCCCGTGAATTACGGCGCCTGCCAGCCACAGCCCCCTTCAGTTGCGAAAGTCGGGCCGAAGTGCAACAAGCGCAAGAAGGACGGCAAGGTCCATCGCTACCGGAGCGTGATGGAAAGCTACCGGTTGCACGACGGCCGTAGCGCCAAGCGCCAGGTGCTCTATCTCGGCGAGATCAACGACAGCCAGAAGCTGTCTTGGCGCAAAACCATCGCCGCCTTTGAGGGCAAAGCCAAACAGCCCCGCCAGGTGGCACTCTTTCCCCGCGACCGGCAGCCCCCGGAGCGCTTGCCCGGGACGGTACTGCCGGTGCAGGTGGATCGTTCGCGCATGGAGTTGCGCCGGCCGCGGCAATGGGGAGCGTGCTGGCTGGCGCTCGAGCTTTGGGAGATGCTCGGTCTGGGCGATTTTTTCACCCCGCGTCTCCCCGCCAGCCGCAAGGGAACGCGCTGGGATCTGTTGTTGAAGTTGCTGGTCTGCGCGCGGCTCATCAAACCCTCCAGCGAATGGTATTTGCACCGGGAAGGTTATCGCCAAAGCGCCATGGCGAACCTGTTGGGCATGGAGCCTGAAGTGGTGCCGAAGAACCCACTCTACGAATGCCACGACAAATTGCTCGAACACAAGGAGGCGCTGTTCCGACATCTTTCGCAGCGCTGGCAGGATCTCCTCGGAGCGCGCCACGAGGTGCTGCTCTACGATCTGACCAGCACCTACTTCGAGTGCGATCCGCCCGCCGAACCCGGCGGCAGCAAGAAGCGTTTTGGCTACAGCCGGGACAAGCGATCGGACTGCGTGCAGGTCGTCATCGCCCTCATTGTGACTCCCGAAGGTTACCCTCTGGCTTATGAGGTTATGGCCGGCAACACGCAGGATAACCAGACCTTGCGGGCTTCCTCGACAAAATTGAGAGACTCTACGGAAAGGCCGAGCGCATCTGGGTGATGGACCGGGGCATTCCCACCGAGGAAGTTCTTGAGGAGATGCGCCGCAGCGATCCTCCGGTCCATTACATCGTGGGCACTCCAAAGGGTCGGCTGAGCAAATTCGAAAAGCGTTTCCTGGAACGTGACTGGGAGCAGGTGCGTCCCGGAGTGGAGGTCAAAGAACTCGCAGAGACCGGCGAACACTCCGAGGTCTGGACCCAGTACATCGGGCTCACCGAAATCGAGGAGAGCTTTCGCAACCTCAAGGGCGATCTGGCCATCCGGCCCATCTACCATCAAAACGATGAGCGCATCGAGGCCCACATCTTCCTGAGCTTCCTGGCCTACTGCCTGCACGTGGCCTTGCGGGGCAAGCTGCGCCAACTCGCGGGCGGTCTCACTCCGCGGGCCGTGTTCGAGAAGTCCGCCACGGTGCAGATGCTCGACGTCCATCTCCCGGCCGGCCGGAGCGACGAACTCGTCATGCCCCGCCACACCGAGCCCGACAAGGATCTCAAGCTGCTACTGGCTCGCATGGGGCTCGAACTGCCCAAGCAACCCCCGCCCAAGACCCAAGCAAGAGAACCCAAGGCTTCCTCATAACTTGTAGGGGAGACCTTTTTGACCAAACCCCTGAAAAACAGGGGCCGGTGATCTCGAATGTTCCCGAATCAGGAAAGTCGGGGTAGGGCAAACGCCCCGCTTGCCGCGGGCGGCCCTCCGATCGTCCTCCCAACATTCGGGAATTGTAGGGCAAGCGCCCCGCTTGCGGCGGGCTGTGCCCACGAGCACGACTTCCGGGGCGCCAGCTCGAGGTGACCTTGACGAGGAAGCCCTTGCGCCGGGCGCCTTGGAGCATGGCGTGCAGAAGCGCGAGGGCCAGATTCAGGTAGAAGGCGTTCAAGACGAGAGCGGCCAGCATGCTCCCTGCCGGGAACGACGCTCCCTGGATGACCCCGCGCATCCCCTCGAAGACGTGGGCGGAGGGGAGAATCATCGCCACCGGCTGCAGCCATGCGGGAAGGGCCGAAACCGGGTAGAACACCGCCGAGACCGGCTGGATCAGGAACGGTGCCGCCCAGGCCAGCGTCTCGGCGCCGTGGCCGAAGCGCAGGATGAGACTCATCGCCAGCAGCCCCATCGCCCAGCCGAAGAGCATGAGGTTCGCGTAGAACGGGAGCAGCGCCCACTCGAACGCGAAGAGGTTGAACTGGTAGGCGAGGATTGCGATGACGGACAGGACGAGCGCCGTGATGGTGACGCGGGTGAAGCCTACCAGAAACATCGCGCCGACGTATTCCGAGGTCCGGATCGGGGCCCCGAAGATGTTCAGCAGGTTGCGCGTCCACACATCCTCGAGGAACGAGATCGCGACCCCTTGTTGCGAGCGGAAGAGGGCATCCCAGAGGATGATGGCGCCGATCAGCAATGTGATGAACTGCGGAAAGTCGCCCCCTCCCTTCGATTGCAGGAACTTCGTCAGGAACCCCCACACCAGGAGCTGCTATTGCCAGGAAATTCCTTTTTGGGACCGGGTTCATGGGGCCTCAGGGGCCGGGGTTGGAGGGGGGTGCAATCGTCACGACCTCGACGAACTGACCCAAGTTGACGGCCACGGACTCGAATCGAAAAATACCAGTTGCAATCCAATCTCAACAGGCGTAGGGATCGCAGCGTCTTAAGGATGCGCGTGCTATTTGTCACATTCTTGCTTGCAGCATTCCAGATGGGGGTATTCGCCAATCTGGCCCCGCCGGAATCCGTCTGCCATGCGCACTTGGATGGCCACATCCATTCCGACTGTGGGCAGCAATCCCCCGCTGCAAGGGATGACCATGGTGGTCATCCTGATGGTGACGATTGCCCGGGTGGCGATCACCACCACCATCACGGATGCTGCATGCATGGGGTTTCCATGGCATATGTGAGTGAACGTGAATCGAAATTGCTTCCTCCCTGCTCCGTAGCGCTGGGCATGGTGATTGAACACGAGCGCGTGCCCGATGCTCCGTTCTGCGAATTGGACAAGCCGCCGTTGATCTGACCGCACCATCTTCAGGTGCGGTGGGCCCCTGATGGGGTTCTACGTTCTGCCACCCACGTCCGGGTGGATTCGTTACAGTCGGTTCAACCATCTCTGGCAGGCTGTACTTCGCGGCAGGCCGCTTTTCAATCATCACCATGTACTCATTCAGAATCAGCTTCGCCGTCACAGTGATGCTGGCGTCGGCACAACTTCCGTTGGGAGCGGTTCCCGCACTCATCGTGTCCTATGATATCGTGCCCCAGCGAGTCCGGGCCCAGAATCCGGATCTCGCCGCAGCGAGAGTATTGATACGCGAGGCTCGTGGCCGCGCGATGAACGCGGGTCGCCTCACCAATCCGGAACTTGAAACCGCAGTCGAAAATGATGCCCGCTTTGGCGAGTGGAGAGTGGAAGTCGGGTTTGCCCAGCGCTTCCCTGTTACGAACCGCCTGCGGCTGGAGAAGGAGATCGGCCGCATTGAGCTCGAAGCAGCCGAAGCCGAGGTGCGCAATGTGGAGCGCGAACTGATTGCCACGGCCCGCCAAGCGATCATCGAAGTGCTCGCGCTGCGTCAACGGCGGACGCTTCTAAAACAGCAGAAAGAGTTGCGCGACCGGTTCGCCGCGTTCCTCGGCGAAGCCGCCGGCCGCGGGGAGGCCTCGCCGCTGGATTCCGGGCAGGCCAAGATCGAGGCCGCCAGCCTGGATGCCGAATTGCAGCAACTCAGCGCCAGAGAGCCCGGTATCACCGGCCGCCTGAAAACCTTGCTCGGGATGCCGCCGGACGCGCCGGTCCACATCGCCGGGTCGCTGCCTCAGCCGAAACTGGCGGCTCCTCCTGTCGATCCGGATCGCCGGGCCGACTTCCAGGCGAAGAAACTTGAGACCGAAGCGGCCGGCCGATCAGTGCAACTTGAGCAGGCGCGCAAATACGACGATCTCGAAGCCGGTCTCTTCGTCGGAGCTGAGCGAACCGAAGACGCTCCAGAGGGCTACGAGCGCGAAGCGATTATCGGCTTTCGGATCAAGGTTCCGCTACCCCTCTGGAACCGCAACGAGGGTGCGATCGAGGAGGCCGCGGCAAGGCGGGAGCGCAAGGAACTAGAAACCCGGGCGCTGGCCCGCGGAATCCGGCTTGAGGCGGAAGCCGCCCGCGAGGAGATGGTTCGCTGGTTCGGTCTGCTCAACGAGATCGAGGCGACCCTGCTGCCGCTCGCCGACAAGCACGCCGAAGATTCCGAGAGCGCTTTCCGCAGCGGTCAGGGCGACCTCCAAACCGTCTTCCGGAGCCGCGAAAGGCAACTCGAACTGGCGAGTTCGCGGCTGGACGCCTTGCTCCAGTTTCACCTCGCCCGTGTCCGACTCGATGCGGCGCTTGGCAATTCCAACTGACGACCCCAATGAAACCGCATCTTTTGTTCATCGCATCAAGCTGCCTTGTTACCGGCACCGTCATCGCCCTCGAGGAGGTTGTCGACCCGGACCGCGCCACCAACACGGTGATTCTCGACGAGGCCGGGGTGAAGAACCTGCGGATCGAGACCGTGATGGTCGAGGAGCGCGACTTCGACTCCACCGTGTTCGCCGTCGGACGGGTCGAGGAGATTCCCGGCAATCAGTACTCCGTATCCTCGCGCATCACTGGCCGGGCGATCGAAGTGAACGCCTTCGTCGGCGATCGGGTCAAGGAAGGCGAGGTGCTGGTCAAGGTCGAAAGTCGCCAACCCGGCGACCCGCCGCCGACGATCGAACTACGGGCGCCGCATGCCGGTCTGATCACGGCATCACACGTCCTCAAGGGCCAGCCGGTCGAGCCGGACAAGGACCTGTTGGACATTTCCGACCGCTCCGAGATGTGGGTGGTGGCACGGATCCCGGAGCAGCGCGCGGCAGGGATCAGGCCGGGGACCGAGGCGCGCATCATATTTCCCGCCCTCGGAGGCGAGCCGATCGTGGCCGAACTGCTGCGCTTCGGGGTGCAGGCCGACCGGCATGCCGGCACCGTCGAGGGCATCTTTCCGGTTCCCAACAAGGACGGGTGGCTGCTGCCCGGAATGCGGGCGGAGTTTGAGATCATCGTGGCGTCGCGTCCGAACGTGCTGGCGGTGCCCGAGGAGGCGGTACAGGGCGATCCCGCCTCGCGGGTGGTCTATGTGAAAGACTTCGAATTGCCGAATGCCTTCGTCAAGGCACCGGTCGTCCTCGGCGAGAAGGGCGGCGGCTGGGTCGAGGTGAAGGAGGGGCTGTTCCCCGGCGACGAGGTGGTCACCCGCGGCTCCTATTCGCTTGAATTTGTCGGGGGTGGCGGGGGTGTATCGCTCAAAGAAGCCCTCGATGCCGCACACGGCCACGCCCACAACGAGGACGGTTCCAAGATGACCCCCGAGCAGGAGGCGGCTGCAAGAAGCCAAGGGCCTGGCCACGATACGCACGAAAACGGCGGCGCGCCCACCTGGGTGATCTGGTACGCAATCGGCAGCACGGTGCTGATGCTGCTTTTTGCGCAGTTGTGGTGGAATCGAAGGCGCAAGGAGGGTGCTAGCGATGCTTAACCGGTTGATCCGCTTCTCGCTCGCCCAGCGACCGCTCATTCTGATGGGCGCGCTGGTGCTGATGATCCTCGGCGTCATGAAGACGCTCGAGATGCCGGTCGACGTGCTTCCCGACCTGACCAAGCCAACCGTGACGCTGCTCACGGAGGCGCCGGGTTACGCCCCGGAGGAGGTCGAGACTCTCATCTCCATTCCGTTCGAGAACGCCCTCATGGGTGTGACCGGAGTCGACCGGATCCGGACCACCAACGACATCGGGCTATCCTTGATTTTCGTCGAGTTCGACTGGGACACCGACATCTACAAGGCGCGACAGTTCGTCCAGGAGCGGCTGATGGGAGTGGGCGAACAGTTGCCCGAGGGGATCAATCCCTACATGACACCGGTGACCTCGCTGATGGGCGACATCATGCTTGTCGGGCTGCGCGATCCCTCTGGCAAGACCTCCCCGCGGGATCTGCGAGTGATCGCCGACTGGGTTGTGGCGCGCCGCATCCAATCGATCCCGGGAATCGCCGAAGTCCTGACAATGGGCGGCGGAGTGAAGCAGATCCAGGTGCAACCGGATCCCGAGCGAATGTTGCTCCATCAGGTCACCTTCGAGCAGTTGCGCGAGGCGGCGGCTGAGGCGGTAAAGAATACCACCGGCGGCTTTCTCACAGAACGGGCAGAGGAAATCATGGTGCGAAACCTGGCTATGACCACTGACCCGGCCACCATTGCCGAGACGGTGGTCGCCTACCGCAACGACCGCCCGATCCACATCCACGACGTCGCTGAAGTGGTATGGGACATTGAGCCCATGCGAGGCGACGCCGGCTTCGGAGTGGCGGGCCGCGAGCCGGACGCGCGGGGGAATCTCGGTACCCGCGGCGTCATCCTGAGCGTGCGCAAGGCGCCCGGATTCGACACGATCAAGCTCGACGCAGAGATCCGCCAGGCGCTGCAGGAACTGCAAGACTCGCTGCCCGAGGGCGCCGAACTGGTGCCGCTCTACCGACAGTCCGAGTTCATCCACCTCTCGATCGACAACCTGCTGGAGGCGCTGCGCGACGGCGCAATCATGGTGGCGATCATCCTGTTCCTGTTCCTGTTGAACCTGCGGATCACCGCCATCACGCTCACCGCGATCCCGCTATCGCTGGCGATCACCATCCTGGTTTTCGACCTGTTCGGACTTACGGTAAACTCGATGACGCTGGGCGGGCTTGCGGTCGCCGTCGGGATGGTGGTCGACGATGCCATCGTCGATGTCGAGAACGTCTTCCGCAGGCTGCGTGAGAATGCCTCCCTTGAGAAACCATTGCCGCGGCTGGAGGTGGTCGCACGTGCATCCAGCGAAGTGCGGGCGTCGATCTTCTACGCGACGGTGCTCATCATCCTTGTGTTCCTTCCGTTGATGGTGCTCAGCGGGCTCGAGGGCCGGCTGTTCACGCCCATCGCCATCGCCACCATCGTCAGCATGGCCGCCTCGTTCCTGGTGTCCCTGACCGTGATCCCGGTGTTGAGTTCTTTCCTGTTGAAGCCGAAGCCGGGCAAGCCTCACAGGGACTCCATTCTGGTGCGCTGGCTCAAGGCAGCTTTCCGCGCTACCTGCCTGCGTTTCGCGCTCTCCCAGCCTCTGCTGGTGATCGTGGGGACCGGCGCGCTGATGGCGCTGGCCTGGGTGGCCTACTCAAAGATGGGACGCAACTTCCTGCCGCCGTTCCGCGAGCCCACCGCACTGGTCGCCACGACGTTGAGCCCGGGCACCTCCTTGAAGACCACTTCTGAAATTTCCGACGTCGCGATCGAGCGGCTGCTGCGTATCCCCGGTGTGAAGACCGCCGGCTATCGCGCCGGCCGCGCCGAGCGCGGCGACCACGTGGTGCCGGTGTCCTCGGTGGAAATCGACGTCGAGTTCGATGAATCGGCTGGTCGCTCCCGGACCGAGGTGATCGAAGACATCCGCACGACGATGAAGACGATCCCGGGCACCTTCAGCGCGATGAGCGGCCCGCTGGCCGACCGTGTTGGCCACATGCTCAGCGGAGTCTCTGCCAAGGTCGCTGTGAAGATCTTCGGGCCTGACCTCGAGGAACTGCGGCGATTGGGAACCGAGGTGGCGGAGATCGCGCGTGCCATCCCGGGGCTGGAGGAGGCGCGCACCGAGCAGCAGGCCGGCGTGCCACAGTTGCGCATCGAGCCCGACCCTGAGCGTGCCGCCGCCTACGCGGTCACCCCCGCCAGCCTGACCGGGGAAATGGCCGGACTGATGGGCGGTGACTACGTGGCTGAGATGTACGAGGGGGTACGCGTCTTTGACCTGGTCGTTCGCCTGCCAGAGGAGTGGCGCGAGAACCCCGAGCGCTTGCGCGGGCTCTACATCGATACCGAAGGCGGCCAACTCGTACCTCTCGACACGGTCGCCGGCCTGCGCATGGCCACCGGCCCCAACACGATCAAGCGGGAAAACCTCCGCCGGCGCTTCGTCGTGGCGATCAACCCGACCGTTCCCGACCTGGTGGCCGCAGTGGACGAACTGAAGCGCCGCGTGGCCGAGGAGATCGATCTGCCTGAGGGCTACACGGTCTCCTATGAGGGAGAATACCTGGCTCAAAAGGAGGCGTCTCGAATCATCGCCGTGATGTCGGCGGTGATCCTGCTCGTGGTGGTGTTCCTGCTCCACTCTTACTTTCGCTCCTTCGCCTTCGTGCTGCTCGTGTTGACGATCATCCCGGTATCGCTGATCGGCGCGGTATTCTACACCCGTATGACGCTCGACAACGTTAGCATCGCCACGCTGGTCGGCTTCATCGCAGTCGGCGGCATTGCGGCGCGCAACAACATCATGCTGCTCTCGCACTACCTGCATCTGATGAAGCACGAGGGCGAGGGGTTCACCCGCGAGATGGTCGTTCGTGGCACCGAGGAGCGGCTGGTTCCGATCCTCATGACCGCGCTCGCCGCCGGCATCGCCTTGATCCC
>CAYPUM010000061.1:0-12760 GCA_964413545.1 uncultured Roseibacillus sp.
GAGCCGGCCCCGGCCGGCATCAACCTGTTCGGCGACGGCGAATACCTTCGCACCATGGGCGGCTTCGGGGGGATCGAGGCCCGCAACTCGGTCGATCTGGCCCTGCGCTGGCTGGCCCTGCACCAGGAACCCGAGGGGCATTGGCTGGCGCGGAAATGGGACCCCGAGGACGTCGACGAGAACGGCCTGCGACCGGACGAGATCCCCGAGAACCCCGACGTCAACCCGGAGCGCGATCAGGGATCCGGTCACGACCTTGGCGTCTCGGCCCTCGCCACGCTCGCCTTCATGGGCGGCGGGCACACGGTGCGCTCCGGCGAGTACCGCTCGAACGTGCGCCGCGCCCTCGAGTGGGTCATGAGCCGGCAGGATGCCGCCTCGGGGATGATCGGCAAAGGCAACATGTACGAGCACGCCATTGCCACCATCGCCCTGTGCGAGGCGCACGGGCGGGCCCCCGACGAAACGATCGCGGTGGCGGCGCGCAAGGCGGTCGACTTCTGCACGAAGGCCACCGGTCCCGACCACGGATGGCGCTACCGGCCCCGATCCGAGATGGGCGACATGTCGGTGACGGCGTGGTTCATCCAGGCGTTGAAGACGGCGCGGCTGGCGGGGATCAAGTTCGACTACGAGGTCTTCTCGCGCGCCATGACGTTTGTCGACCGCCACACCGACCGTGGGGGCACGCGCGAGAGTTCCGGGGCGGTGGGCTACACGTTTCAGCCGGACCTGCGCTACGGCAACCGGCCGGCCCTGACCTGCGCCGCCATGATGGTGCGGCAGTTCAGCGGGATGGGCGCCAAGGCCAGCCTGCTCGTGAAAGGCGCCGAACTCACCAGACAGCACCCGCCGAAGTGGGAGAACAAGAACTTCTACCTGTGGTACTACGCCACCTACGCCATGCACAACATGGGCGGCGAATACCGCATCTGGTGGAACACCCGCGTCCGCGACGTCCTCCTCGAAAACCAGTCCAAGGGCGGCCACCATGCCGGAAGCTGGAACCCCGAGGGTGACAGGCTCACCGGCGGACGCGTCTACACCACCGCCCTCGGCGCCCTCTGCCTCGAAGTCTACTACCGCTACGGCGACGCCCTCCGCAGCTTCGGCACCGCCCCCGACCTCGACGATCTCTTCTTCGAGTAGGGTCCCCTGATGATGGCTGCGGGATCGGGAAGATGGTTCACGCTGGCAGTTCGCAGGGGCATGACCGTCCCGGTCATGACGAGATGAAGGCCGCGAAGCGGCCGAAATCTTCCGCCTCATGGGGCGGCCGCCCCGGATCATGACCGGGACGGTCATGCCACGGGCCGAAAGCAGGAAATCCCCCGGGGCCGGGGAGAGATCAAAGGCGATGGTTCCAATCGGGCCGGCCGTATTGCGTGGCGACAAGGCGCGCCATGCGATTGACCAACGCGGTTGGAAGCGCGCCGTTCAACTCGGCGTTCCATGCGTGAAGGAGGGCGGACCGAATCGCGGCGCGGTGAAAGCCGGAGTTGGTGACGAACTCCTGGTGAGGACGGTTTTTCCTGTAATCGGGTTGTCGTCGCGGCATCGGGAGGGCGCGGTCGATCCGTGGAAGATCAAAGTCGTAGAGGAGGGTGGCGTGAAAGAGGAGCCAGTCCCGTTTGCGTCGTTGGGCGCTGCCGGAGACCTTGAGATCGCCGAGGGCGAGGTCGCTCAAGCCGCGGGCGGCAATACCGGCGGCGAACTCCTCGCGCAGGGCGCGGGCGTTGCGGTCGAGGATGTGGGCGTTGGTGCCGTGGACGGTGGAGAGCGGGCTGCCGGGGTCGACGGGCAGGACGAGGGAAACGTTCAAACATCCCGGGCCCTGGAGGACGCTGCCGCCGCCGCTCACCCGCCGAAGGACGGGGATGTCATCCGCCCGACAGTTGTCGAGGAAGACGTCCTCGCGGACCTTGCCGCCGAATCCGACCACCGCAAACGGGCGGGGGGATTCCCAGAACCGAATCACTCCCAGCGGGGACTCTCCGGCCACGCACGTTTCGAGAAGGGCCTCGTCGCAGGCGAGGTTCTCCTCCGGAGTGTCAAAGCTGAGGTCGAGGGCGTGCATGCCGGGGCAGGATACGCGGGCACGGCCGGGAGGCAAGAAGTGGAAACAGGAGAAGCGGGTTCAAGGGAACCGCATCCCTTTGCGGGGAAATCGGAGAGGTCGATCCATGAAGTCCGGCTCAGGCCTCGAGAAAGGCCTTGATGCGGCGCAGGAGGCCGCTTCCGACGAGGAGGTCCGCCACCGCCACGAAATGCCGGAGTTTCCCGATGACGTCGCCGCTACCCTTCCAGTGCCGCCTGAGGACGGCTTCGTCGACGTGGTTGAGGAGTTGGTCCAGCGCGAAGACGATGAGCACCATGTCGTCGATGTAGGCGGCGGGGCCGAAGATCGCTTCGGGAAAGAGATCCAGCGGGCTGAGGACGTAGAGCATCACCAGCGCGATTTTCGCCTTGTGATTCGGCGGGATTTCGGTGTCGCCGGCGAGGCCGCAGAGGAGTCGCAGGAAATCCGGGAAGGCGAGGAGCGCTTCGGTGGTTCGGTTGGTGCGAGGACTCCTGGACTCCGCCCAGCGGAGAATCCCGGCACGCAGGCGTTCGTAGCAACCTCCGCCTTCTCCGGAGGCGGGCTGGGAGGCGGGTGACGGTGGCAGGGTCGAGGGTTCGTTCATAGGTCAGGCGGGGTTGGTCAGTGGAGGTTGATTCGGGTTCGGGTCGTCGTCAGGGCGCGGTTTTTGATGGGCGTCGGCAGGCCGGGATGCTTTCGGCGGTTCATTGTTGTGCGGGGCGGCAGGCATTGGAAGGCAAGTTTCGGTGCATTTGATCAGTTTGTCGAGACGGCGCGCCACGCGGTCCGCCCCGGCCGCGGCCAGCGTCTCGTCGCAATGTGCAACGTTTTGTGAACCGCTCAAGGAGAAGAGGAGCAGCGGAAGATCGCGACCGGCGTCATCGAGGTGGCGTCGCCAGCGGCGCAGTTGGCGCTCCTCATTGCGCTCCGAGGTCACAAGCAGGAAGCCATGAGCCTCCCCTTTGCGCAACTCCCCGAGGACTTCGGAGACCACGCCGATGAAGATCGCGAGTTGAGCCGCGACAACGACCGGCTTCGGGAGGGCCGGATCTCGGGCCGGTTCCGCTTGCATGGGGGAACGCGAATCGAGCGGGTCGGAAGTTGTGAAATGGCGGGTGAGGCCACCGCCATCAAGGGGCGGCCCGGCTCGATGTCGCGTCCCGGAAGGTGACGCCCCGGGGTCTGCCTGCAAAACGGCTTGGTCCGGTTCACCTGCGCGTGAAGTTGGAGTTCGGTTACTGGCCCCGGCCGTAGAGGTATCCCGCTCCGGCGCCGAGGGCGCCTCCCAGGAGGGCGCCTTCCGCGGCATCGTCGGCGACGGCGGCGCCCGCGCCCGCGCCGATAAGTCCTCCGGTTGCGGCGGCGTTCTGTTCCGGGGTGGCGTAATTGGAACATGAGCACACCGGGAGGACCGGAAGCGCCATGCTCGCCAGCAGGGTCATTGCGTGTCTGGTGTGTTTTTGCATCGTCTCGACGTACGTGTGTTCGTGCGGTTGCGGTTGATTCATTGCAGGGCGCGTGCCATGCACGAAGATCGGCGCCGACGGGGGGTTGTTTGGGAGGGTTTTCGGCGGTTGGCGGGCGCAGTCTGCACGAAGCGGGACGTGCGGGCGTGCAAATCGCCCTGCGTGATGGCGGCGAAGCGGGGGCCGGTTCCTGCCGGGGGCTCACGTGTCGGACGGGGGGGCGTCCCGGGGATGCAGGTCGAGAGTCCAGCCCTTGTCTGCGAGGCGGGTGGCGATCCGGTCGCGAAGCCGGAAGCAGGATTGGTCCCAGTAATATCGCGCGCAGGTGATGCGTGCCGGTTCGAGTTCGAGCAAATGGAATCCCTGCGGCTCGTTCTGGGTGCGGACCGAGCAGGCTGTCGAGACCTGCGAAATGACGGAGGACCAGCCGAAGTCGCTGTCCATCGTGAGGCAATAGGACTGATGGAAATGTCCGCCGAGGATCAGGTCGACGCGGGCGTGGGCGATGGACTTCTGGAGGGGCGCGAGGGGCTTCACGAGCGCCCGGGGATGGTCGGGGGGGCAGATGACCGGGTGATGCATGGCAAGGACGCGCAGCGGCGGCCGGCGGTCGAAGTTGGCGAAGTGTTCTTCGAGACGGGCTCGCTGGAGAGGGTTGGTGCGTCCTTCCGACCAGTCGAGGTAAAACCCCCATGCCCGGTTCGTGTTGAGGGAGACCAGCTCGATGGCGTCGTTCGAGTATCCGGGCTCGATATCGGACGCAATGGCTTTCCGATAGCGGTCGTAGGGAGAAAGGAAGCGCTGCCAGAGGTGGTTGCCAGCCGGGACGTCGTGATTGCCGGGAAGCACCAGCCGGGGCTCGGGTAGGCCCCGGATGAATTCCTGCGCGAGCCGGAACTCGGACCGGCGGCCCTGCATGGTGAAGTCGCCGGTGACGACGGTGAGCGAGGGATGCAGTTCCCGGGCTTGCCCCAGAACCTGCTTCATGATGACGGAATCGTGGGACCCGAAGTGCGGGTCTGACATGTGAAGGAGGGTTGTCATGAGTTCGATGGGCCGGGGCCGGCGAAGATGTTGAGGGCGGCGTGGCGCAGCCGGATCTCGACGGGCAGGGAAAGCTCGACGATCTCGCCGTCGAGCATGGCGGTCAAGGCGCGGCGGCGGGGGTGGTCGATCGTCAATTGATCGGCTTCGAGAGTGGTGAGATGCTGCTCGTCCTTCCATCGGCCCCGCAGGTAGGCGAAGCCGGCGCGGATGAACTGCCATGGATTGGAGTGCCCGGAAATATAGGCCGTCAGATGACCCGCCGCCCAGTCGGTTCGCCGCGGGATGACGCCGAACACCTCCTCGTAGGAACCGGGGACGAAGGCCGCGAGGCGCGTTCGGACGCGGGTCCCCTCCCCGCGAAAGACGAAATTCAAGCAGAGGGGCCGGAACCGGGAGAACCCCCACACGCTCCGGGCCGCCGCCACCACGCTTTTGATCCACCAGAACGACCCGTGGTATTCGCCGGCGCGGCGCGCGAGCCACGGATAGAAGCCGAGGATGGTCGCACAAAGGCAGCAACGGTCGTTGACCTCGAGGACATCGGCCGGGACCGGCGGGGAGGCGAGGGCGAGGCGGGCGGCTTCGAGAGTGTCGAGCGGAATGCGGAAGTCGCGGGCCGCGAGGTTGAGGGTGCCGAGGGGAAGGATCCCGAGGGGGGTCTTGCGGCCGAGCAGGTGTTTGGCGGCGGCCGAGACGGTGCCGTCGCCGCCTGCCACCATGATCCCCTCGTCTCCGGCCTGAACGGCCTCGTCGATGGAAGACTCGATATCCCCCGGCCCTGGACGGGCAATGACCAGTTCATGGTCGTGCCTCGCAAAGAGCTCCAACAATTCAGCCTCGAGGTTCTCGCTCCAACCGGAGTGGTAAGAGCCGGCGCGGGTGTTGAGGACAAGGCGGAAGGCTGGCATGACGGATAAGCGGAGCTGTTTGCACAGTCCCATACGCCATTCCTTGAGAAAGGCAAAACGGCGAATGAAAGGCCGGGGATGCGGCTCTTGCATCTTGCACGCCGGCAAGAGCCGTTTCCGGCTTTCTGCATGACGATCCGCAGCCCGGCGAGCGACCCGGGGATCATTAACTCTCTGTCGGAGAGGGGCTTTTCGAAAGTGATGGCAGGCTTGGCACGGAGCTTGCAAGGGGAATCCCCACACCACACCACACCACAATCGAACGACAAAAACGCGTCGGGAATCAATCCATCCAGAAAGAACAGAACCAATGGTCGAACAAGGGAAAACAGAAACAGCGGGCATGAAGGCAGAAGCGCCGAGTGCAGAGAACGGCATTGTGAGGCGGCCGCTGACCGCGGCTGTCATTGCGGCCGCGTCGTTCGCGTTGGCCGGTTGCAACACGGTTGAAGGATTCGGATCCGACGTCCAGACGGCCGGAGAAGGGATCGAAGAGGCCGCAGAAGACGCGAAGCACTGATATGAATTGGGAACAAATCAAAGGGAATTGGAACCAGGCCAAGGGCCGGGTGAAAGAGCAGTGGGGTAAGCTCACCGACGACGAGATTGATCAGATCGCCGGGCAGCGCGACCAGCTCATCGGAAAGGTCCAGGAGAAATACGGTCTGGCGAAAGAGGAGGCCGAGCGGCAGGTCGACACCTTCGCGACGGGTTACAGCGCCTGAGCCGCCGGCGGTTCAAACGCCGGTTCCCGTTTCAGGGATCATGGCGCAGTTCGCGGCCGAGCGCGGCGCGGGCGGCGTGATAGCCGCACATCCCGTGGACGCCGCCGCCGGGCGGGGTGGACGACGAGCAAAGATAGAGTCCGCGGACGGGGGTGCGGGATGGCACGAAGCGGAGCGTGGGACGGGCAAGGAGGCGCCAGAAGTGCATCGAGCCGCCGGAGATGTCGCCGCCCGCGAGGTTGGCGTTGCGGCGTTCAAGGTCGGGAGGTCCGGACGAGCAGCGGGCGAGGATGCGCTGGCGAAAGCCGGGGGCGAAGCGCTCGATCTGCGCCTCGATGACGCCGGTGAGGTTCGTGGCGCAACCAAGCGGGGCATGGCAGTAGGCCCATGCGGTGTGTTGGCCGGCGGGCGCCCGGGTTGGGTCGAACAAGCTCGGTTGGGCGAGGAGGACAAACGGTCGCGGGGGCAGTGCGCCGTGGGCCACCTGCCGTTCTGAGGCTGCGATTTCCGCAAGGGGGCCGCCGAGATGGACCGTTCCGGCTCGTCGGCAAACGTCTGCCTTCCATGGGATGGGGCCGTCGAGGGCGTAGTCGACCTTGTAGACGCCGGGGGAGTGCGGGAAGTGTTCGAGGTGTCGCCGGTAGCCGTCGGGGAGCACGTGACGGGCGACGCGCGCCGCCTCCCATGCGGTCAGGTCGAGGAGCACGGCTCGGGCTGGCGGCAGGACGCGCACATCATCGACGGGCTGGTTGGTTTCCACCCGTCCGCCGAGCATCTGCAGGCGGGCCGCCATGGCGTCGGTGATCTTTTGCGCGCCGCCCTGTGGCAGGGGCCAGCCGACGGCGTGGGCGGCCGCCCCGAGGACCAGCGCGAAGGAGGCCGAAGCCGGGGCTTCGATCGGCAGGAAGGAGTGCGCCGCGAGACCCGCGATGAGGGCCCGCGCCCGTTCGTTCCGAAACCGGTTCCGCGCCAGCCCGGATGCGGACCGCATCGCCCCCATGCCGAAGCCCGCCATCAGGAGGGGATGCCGCGGAAGGTGCAGCACCGGTTGGAGGACTTCATCCGCAAGCTCTTCCCAGCGGTCGAGAAGCGGCGCCATGAGCCGGTGGTAAGCGGCGCCGTCCGCGCCGAGATCGGAGCATGTCGCGTCGAGCGAGGGAAAGACGGCTGCCGCCGTGCCATCGTCGAGCGGGTGGGCGAGCGCGACCTCCGGCTGGATCCACCGCAGACCATCCCCGGCGAGCGGCAGCGACCGGAAAAACGGAGAGGCTGCCGCAAGGGGATGAATGGCCGAGCAGAGGTCGTGGAGGAATCCGGGCCGCGTCAGCTCCCCGGAGCGAGCGCCGCCGCCGATCGTCGGCTGTGCCTCGAACACCCGCACGCGGCAACCCGCCTGCGCGAGAGTCAGCGCGGCGGCCAACCCGTTCGGGCCCGAACCCACCACGATGGCATCGCTCTCCATGGGCCGGTATTTCATCGCGCGGCCGCCCGTTGCGCAAGACGCGAGGACGAGGGGGGACGTCCGCCGGAAGCCCGGTGCAACCAGTGCAAATTGGGCGCTGGCGACAACAGGCCGGGACGTCCCGCCACGCCCACGATCGAGTATTCGGGATGCCTGGTGGGTGCTGGTGCAGGAGCATACTGTCGAGCAATGCGGGTCGGGAACCCCGCTCGACCGCCCGCACCTGCCGCACCGGCTGGTGGCGAGGAATTCGCGGGGGCAGGTGGCCGCCATCGCCGCCGTCGTCAAAACCCAGGGGAGCGACACGAAACTGGTGGCGCAGATGCAGCCCTACTTCGAAGCGCAGGGCATGGGACGATTCGAGATGAACGGAAAATCAGTCCCCCCGCTGGTCACCCAGATCGCGGACGGCGAGAACGGGGGCGTCATGATGAACGAGTTTCCCCCGAAGTTTATCGAGATCATGGGGGAGGCCTCGGGGAGCGACACGCCGCCCGTCAACGTGACCGAATACCTCGAATACCTCGAATCGACGGGAGTCGGCGAGGACGACTTCAACCCGGTCCAGCCGGTCATGCAGCAGCGGATCTGGGACCGGATGCCCGCCGATGGCGGACCGGAGGCGCTGGCGGCGGCGATCGAGGAATGCGAGCGCGCCGAGGAACCCTTCCACATGGAAGGCGGGAGCTGGACCAACGACATCTCCTGGGTGCGGGGATACGATGAAGTGCTCCCCCCGGGGGTGTCGTCGCCGCGCTCCTCAACCCCCGGCTAATGGCTGGCATCCCTCCGGGATTGGGTCGGAAGGCGCCGGGCATGAAGTTTCTGCGGCTGCTCAAGGAAGAGGTGAAGCCGGAACGAGGACTGCTGAAGGGGTTCCTGAAGGACCGCCTCATTTCAATGGCGATGGTGGTGGTGATCGGATTTCTGTTGCTGGTTTCGCTGAGCGCTCGGGAAAAGCTCGTTGCCGGTGATGGGCGTGAGATCTTCCGCGCGGGGAGCTTGCGGGTTGGGCGAGCGTTGGCGCAAGCTACGCCTTCGCGCCGGCCTGTGATCGTTCCGTGGTGCGTCCGGCGGTCACGGGGGACTCCCCCACCCGGGCTTTTGCGACGAAGAGCGGCGCAAAGTAACGGCGGTATCCAAAGGCCATGATGAACTCACACACGGCGAGCACACCCGCCAGAATCAGCATGCTGCCCGGCGCAAGGAAAACATGATAGGCGAAGATACTTATCACGATGGGCGCCAAGAGCGTAGCGGCCAGCGGGACGAGCCGGTTGCACAGCAAGAGAACCCCCGCGAGCAGTTCGAAAACCTTGAGCATCGGGAAGAAGTAACCGGTTTGGGCCAGCGCGCCGAGAAAGGCGGCAGCTCGTTCAGGCCCCTCCGGCATCGGCATGAAATTCAGAAAGCCGTTCAGGCCGGTGAGGACGAAGACCACGCCGGTCAGAATTCGTGTTCCGTGGATGATCATCGTTGTCGCGTTCATATGCAGTCCTTTCTCCAGGTTTGTGGCGAATCCGGCGCATGCCGGGCTTGAGGGAATTCATCGGCCGTGTTCCGCCGGAGTTCCAGAGGGGCCGATGACGCATCGGGCCGTACGCGATCGCACGATTTGTTGCTACGTGTTTCGCGGTCAGGGGGCTGTCAATGTCCCGCAATCGGACATTCCTGCCGCGCTCTTTCAGTTTGTCCGCGACGGTCTTGAATCGCGTGGTCCAGTCCTTTCCGTTGCGGATCAGGAACCGGACGCGGTCCCGGTCGAGGCAGGCGAGGATGCGATAGCCGTCATGCTTGGCCTCGTGGAGCCAGTTCTCGCTATATAGGCGGGAAGGGCAACGGCTCCGGACCCGGGATTTTCAATGGCTGGTCCGGCGCGTTGCGGTCGCCTCCGGAGGGCTTGTTGCTGCGGACATCGCCGACGATCGATGGGGTGGTTTGCGTACGCTCGTCTCGGTCTTCGCTCCATAGACGCCGGGGACGGCCGGATCCTATCCTGCGGCCGTTCCGGGGGCCGGGAGATGCGGCTCGTCTCACATCGAGCCTTCGAAACCAAATGAAAAGAAGAAGAAGACATCATGAAAGGCGCACCATTTTCGAGATTACCCGGCGGGTTCGACTTTTCCGCAGTGCTGGCGGCGGCGATTTTCACGGCGCTTTCGGGCGTGGCCCGGGAGGAGCGCTCCGTGACCCCAGCCGGGATTGCCGACGCGATTCAACTGGAGCTCTACTATGATGATCATGTCTCGGCGAATTTCATCGACGTGTCGGTGGACGATGGCGTGGCCACCTTGGAGGGGACGACATCCAACCTTCTCGCGAAGGAGCGCGCCGTCCGCGTGGCGGAAGAGGTGAAAGGGGTCCGGGAGGTGGTCGACAAGCTCGAGGTGGACCCGCCGGACGATCTCCCGCCCCCGCCCGAGGAGCTGGAAGAACGCCTGAAGGCGAACCTCGAAGCAAGCGCCGTGACCGAGGCCGAGGAGGTCGAGGTCGAGGCGGAGGAGGATGGTTCGGTCGTCCTCTCCGGGAAGGTGCAATCCCATGCGGAGAAGGATTTCGCCCGGCGGCTGGCCCGGGAGCTGAGCGGCGTCACCTCCGTCCAGAATGAAATCACCGTAGCCGGCGAGGACGTGGACCGCAAAGACGACGAGATAGAAGCCGACATCGGGGGGCAACTGCGTTGGAACACGCTGGTGGACGATGCCATGATCGAGGTCGACGTTACGAACGGGGCGGCGCTCCTGAGCGGGACGGTCGGAAGCGCCGCCGAGAAACGCCGGGCCCGCGAGATCGCGTCCGGTACGGCCGGCGTCAAGCGCGTTGATGCCTCGGACCTCGAGGTCCGGAAGTGGGAGCGCGACCCCGAACTGCGCGGCGACAAATACCGGCCCGAAGCGGAAGAAGACATCGAGCAGGCCTTGGAGGAGGCGCTGCATTACAAGGTGGTGGGCGTCGTCCCGGAGATCCGCGCCGAGGTCGAGGACGGGAGGGCGACCCTCCAGGGGGTCGTGAGGACCGTGGCCGCCAAGCGGGCCGCGGAGGAGGTGGCGTGGAAGACGGTGGGCGTGAGAAGCGTCAGGAACTTCATCAAGGTCCGGAACGATGAGGAGCGCGGTCTGGACGATGACGCTCTCGAGCAGATTCTTGAGAACGCATTCGACTGGAATCCGCTGTTTGAAGCGTCCGGGATCCGGGTCCGCGTCGTCGACGGGACGGCCTACTTGAATGGAGAGGTCGGGTCGAGGACTCTCAAGCTTCAGGCGGAGGAGGTAGCGTCCCGCCGCCGGGGCATCACGGAGGTCGTGAACAATCTCAATGTGCCGGACGGCACCGAGGCCGTTGTCTACAGCGACACCGAGTTGAGAGAGAACGTGGAAGACCGGTTCTTCTGGAGCCCCTTCATCGACGGCGAGGATATCAGCGTCAGCGTCGATGACGAGGTGGTGACCCTGAGCGGGAAGGTCGATACCGATCGTGAGGAACGGCTGGCTGTGCAAAGCGCCTTGGAGGCGGGGGCCGACGGGGTGCGCAACAGGCTGGAAAGACCCTGATGGGGTGAGCCTCGGACCGGGGGAATTCAAACTGCGACCCCGCCGGGGTCGGTTCCGTTTCGACTGTTCTGTTCCCGGGGGTATCGTCGCTGCGCTCGTCAACTCCCGGCTAATGGCTGTGATTCCTTCGGGGTCAAGCGGGGCCGGCATGAACCCCGGAGGATTTCGAGCCATTTCCGATCAAGAAGGGCGTTCCCTCACGCAGGGCCTCTTGTTCGCATCCGCAATTGCCGGCAAGAGGCTCGGCTCTTACCGTTGAAGCGCATGAAGGATCCGATCTGCGGAATGGAAGTCGACGAGTCGACGGAGTGGAAGGCCGAGCGGGACGGCGAGACCTACTATTTCTGTTCGAAAGGATGCCGCGACAAGTTCGAGCGGGGTGAAGACGCCGGGCCGCCGGAGGCTCCCGCGGACGCCGTCTACACCTGCCCGATGCACCCCGAGGTCGAGCAGGAGGGGCCGGGGGACTGCCCGAAATGCGGGATGGCCCTCGAGCCGCAGGAGGCCCGGGCGGGGCAGGGGGAGGATCGGGAACTTGCGGACATGACGCGGCGGTTCTGGGTGGGCTTGGTGCTGGGAGTGCCGGTGATCGTGCTGGCGATGGGGGGGATGATCCCCGGTCTCGACCTCGGGCGCAGGGTTCCGGGTCATCTTCTGAAGTGGATCGAGCTGCTGCTGGCGACGCCGGTGGTGCTGTGGGCGGGGTGGCCGTTGTTGAAGCGCGGCTGGCGGTCGGTGGCGAGCTGGAATCTCAACATGTTCACCCTGATCGGGCTCGGGGTTCTCACGGCCTACGTCTACAGCGTGGTGGCGATGCTGGCGCCGGGCATCTTTCCGGAGGCCTTCCAGCACGAGGGCCGGGTGCCGGTCTATTTTGAGGCCGCCGCCATGATCACGGTGCTGGTTCTGCTGGGACAGGTCCTGGAAGGGAAGGCGCGCCAGCGCACCGGCGGCGCCATCCGGGAATTGCTCGAGCTGGCCCCCGACAAGGCGCGCGTGGTGCGGGACGGCAAGGAGGAGGTGGTGCCCGTCGACCAGGTCGAGGAAGGCGACCAGCTCCGGGTGAAGCCGGGAGAGAAGGTTCCCGTCGACGGCGAGATCGTCGATGGGAAGAGCTCCCTCGACGAGTCGATGATCACCGGCGAGCCGGTGCCGGTCGACAAGGAGGACGGCGGCCAGGTGACCGGAGGCACCATCAACCAGACCGGCTCGTTTCTCATGAGGGCGGTCAAGGTCGGCCGCGACACGATGCTCTCGCAGATCGTCGAGATGGTGTCGGAGGCCCAGCGGAGCCGGGCCCCGATCCAGCGGCTGGCCGACAAGGTGGCCGGCTGGTTTGTCCCGGCCGTGATCGGGGTGGCGGTGGTGACGTTCGTGGTGTGGTCGCTGGCCGGTCCGGAGCCGCGTTTGGCCTACGCGTTGGTCAATGCGGTGGCGGTGCTGATCGTGGCGTGCCCGTGTGCGCTGGGGTTGGCGACTCCGATCTCGATCATGGTGGGGGTGGGGCGCGGCGCGCACGAG